>CANIYB010000248.1 GCA_947471105.1 Cytophagaceae bacterium | reverse complement strand
TCATATACGAATGGGGAATGTAATCCATGGGCATTTTTCGCTTTTATGTTAAATAAAAATCGGTTCATTTAATTTAAAGCGAAATTTGGGATAAGTTCAAAAGCGGGAATTTGTACTTTGAAGGTAGAATCGTCTACTAAATTCAAAAATATGTAATACCCTTCCATTTTGCCAATGGCCGATATCAAAGGACAACCGGAAGTATAGGTAAAGCTGTCACCAGGTTCTATAATGGGTTGTTGGCCCACCACACCCAAACCGTTTACCACTTCATTTATCCCTGATCCATCTTTTATTTCCCAATACCGACTGACGAGTTGGCCTGTTTGGTCTGATACGTTTTGAATGGTAATTTGATACGTATAAAAGTATTTATAGGGCAATTGCAATTCATAATCTGCCATGTATGTGGTTTCTACAGAGATTATATATTTATTTGTGTTTGATTCTTTCATACGATATTATTGATGAGCAATTTAAGACTAAATTTAGATGAATGGTTAGCGGAGGACTGGAAAAATATTGTTTTAGAAGCAGGATGGGGTACACATCTAGATGAAATCAGTGTTTTTTTAAATGATGAATACGCTAAAAAGAACATATATCCCTTGTTCGAAAACATTTTTAATGCGTACAATACCTGCTCATTTCAAGATACTCGAGTGGTTATTTTGGGACAAGATCCTTACCATCAAATAAATCAAGCCAATGGCCTTTGTTTTTCAGTGCCGGAGGGTGTTTCATTTCCCCCCTCGCTTAAAAATATAAACAAGGAATTACAAACTGATTTAGGAGTTTCGTTGGCTTCAGGGAACTTAATTCATTGGGCCCAACAAGGTGTATTGTTGATTAATTCAATTTTAACCGTCGAAGATTCATTGCCCGGGAGTCATGCCAATATCGGTTGGCTGTCATTTACTAAGCTAATTCTGAATGAATTAAATCATCGAAAGAGTGGAGTGGTCTTTTTATTATGGGGTAATTATGCGCAAAAATTAGGGAAAGATTTAGATCCAACTAAACATCACATCATTAAAAATTCACATCCATCACCACTCTCGGCGAACAGAGGCGGTTGGTTTGGAACAAGACCTTTTTCTAACGCAAATTCCTTTTTAGATCAACCCATTTTATGGGCTTAAATTCTCTTGAGTTGGCTAGGAAAATAAACGAATTGATTAGGGAATTCTTGTTGGAAATAAATAGATATTAAGTTCTCAATGGCCTCGCCATGTTGCTCTTCATAATCAGGAATTAAGCATTGAATCGAATAACCTTTTGAATCAGGTTCTTGATGTGACAAAATTTCATAGGTAAATGCTTGGTCTATAAACGCAAGGTCGACTAATTGCGGGATAACAATATCTTGAATGGCGCTTATTGCTTTTGAATTTATTGCGTGCTCGACAAAGATTGAAACATTGTATTGAATCATGATTTAAACGTTTTTTGTGCTAAAGAATCGTACATTATTTCAACCGTATGTTTTCCTGTTTTTTCGATTCCGTCTTTTAATTGATGCCGACAAGATGTCCCGTTGGATGCGATGATGACTGAGCTCTTTGCTGCTAATACTCTTGGAAATAATACTAAATTGGCTATTTGCTGCGATATTTTATAGTGCTTTCGCTCATACCCAAAAGATCCAGCCATGCCGCAACAACCTGTTGGCAACAGTTCCACTTCTTGATTTTCTGGAAAACTTAATACGTGTCTGGTAGAGACCAACCCTGCAATGGACTTTTGGTGGCAGTGTCCATGTAGTATGATTTTTTTACCTTCTTGAGTAAAGTCCGATTTCTGAATTTTTTTGTTTTTGATTTGTTGGGATAAAAATTCATCTACCAACAAGCAATTTTCGGCTAGTTTATTTGCTATGCCTCTTAATTCTGGACTTACAAGATCAGGGATTTCGTCCCTGAAAGTTAAAATGGCACTTGGTTCGATTCCGATGAATGGTTCATTCGAGTTTATTAGCTCTGACAGTATCTCAATATTTTTTTCAGCAATTTTTTTCGCTTCGATTAACATTCCCTTAGACAAATAACTTCTACCACTAATGACGCCATGTGGTATCTTCACTCCAAATCCCAATTCGTTTAACAGAAGCACTGCTTTTTTGCCTAAGTCGACTTCATTGTAATTGGTAAATTCATCTGCAAATAAATAGACGGAACCATTTTTGAATTGATCCTGTGGGTATTTTTTAGCATATTTTTTGAACCAATCTTCCAAAGAGTAGAAATAAACCTTAGGTAAACTTCTTTCCCATGAAAACCCTAAAATGGTCTTTATGATCACACTGGACACGGGAAATTCAATGAAGAAATTGTAAAAGGGTGCGAATTTTCTTGCTAAATTTTGCAAAATAGGAAAATGACCAATGAGCTTTGTGCGCCAAGGAATACCATCTGTTAAGTATTTTTGCTGAAGTGTTTCTGCTTTTAATTTTGTGATATCTACACCAGAAGGACATTCGGTTTGGCAACCTTTACAGGAAAGACACAAATCTAGGATTTCGTTTAATTCAGGATTACTGAAAGGGTTTTCGCCTGGTTCTGTTAATATTTGTCGAAGCATATTCGCTCTAGCCCGAGTACTATCTTTTTCATCTAGTGTCGCCATGAAACTTGGACACATGGTTCCTCCCGTTAAGGCTGTTTTTTTACAATCTCCTGATCCTGAGCATTTTTCGGCTAATCTAAGTGGATTTTCGAAATCCTCATAATGGAAAAAATTCTTAATTTTATATTGATCCGAATTTGAAATCCGGAACTCTTCATCCATGGGTGGACTATTCACAATTTTACCTGGATTCAGGATTTGTGATGGGTCAAAAATACCTTTAATCTCTTTAAAAAGATCGAGTAATTCTTTGCCCATCATTTTCTCAATAAATTCACCTCTTAATCGACCATCTCCATGTTCCCCACTTAATGAACCTTGATATTTTTTTAAAATGTCAACCGTTTCGCTTAGAATAGTTCGGAAAAGTATTTTCCCTTCTGGTGAGCTGATATCTAAAAATGGTTCGATGTGTAATTCTCCAGCTCCAGCATGTGCATAATAGGCCGCTTCGACTTTATATTTAGTTAACAATGCTTGTATTTCTGCTATGTAGTTAGGAAGATCTACCGGAGAAACGGCGCAATCTTCAATTAAATTTACGGGCTGTTTCTTGCTTATTGCATTTCTGATTAAGCCCAAACCGGCTTTTCTGATACCCCAACCTTTATCAATATTATTTTTATCTAGCACAGGGTAGGCGTAGCCTATTTGGGATTCTTTCAAGCTCTTAATACACGCTTCTACTTGCTTGTTTAGGTCTTCAGTTGAGCTAGACCTAAACTCAACCATAAGAATAGCGGCAGGTTTCCCTTCGATGAAATCACGATCATTTTGAAAATTGGGATGATTTTCAGTAAAGGAAAGGATATAATCGTCCACTAATTCGGATGCCGTCGGTTGGTGCGAGAGTGCAACAATATTAGCTTGTAAAGATTCTTGTATGGAATGGCAATGAATACAAATGAGCGCAACTTCAATAGCTGGCAAGTCCAATAAATTTAATTTCATTGAATGAACGATGGCAAGCGTTCCTTCAGATCCGGCAATTAACGCGGATAAGTTAAACGGTTGGCCCGTTGGATTGAAGGGTTGCATGTCGATTAAAGCATCCAACGCATATCCACTATTACGTCTTTTTATCTCTGCCTTTGGAAAGCGGGTTTTTATCTGATTTTGTAGCTCTGGATTGTTTAATATTCGATGTATTTCCTTATATATATATCCTTCTAAGTTATTTAACGAAGTTTTTTTATAAAATTCTTCATTGCTAAGTGGATGCGTATGTATCTCGGAGCCGTCTGATAAAATAGCTCTTGTTTCTAATAAATGGTCTCTCACATTTCCCCAAACGATGGAATGCAATCCACAGGAATTATTTCCTAGCATACCACCTAAAAGCGCACG
>CANIYB010000247.1 GCA_947471105.1 Cytophagaceae bacterium | reverse complement strand
TAGTTAATGCAAGCATTCAACAAGATTATTATCGATATATAACTCATTTCAATGAATTAGAACTAAAATCAGAACAGGCACAATTAAAATTAAATCGCGACCAATTCCTTTTTCAAGAAAATGCTATTCCACTAATTGAATATGAAAGATCAAAATTTGAAAATGAAATAGCTAAAGAAGTATCCAAAGGATTTAAAAAAGACAATTTAACCCGTTGGCAATTTGATATTAAAGAAATTTCAAAAGATATAATAAACATTTCGAATGAGATGAATAAAATTACACTTGAAAAAAATAATTATGTAATAAAAGCGCCAATAACTGGCCATATAGTCAATTCCATAGGACTTACAGAAAACTCTAATTTATTGAATGGACAGGTAATAGCTCAAATATCTCCCAATGAAAATCTCATTGTTGAGTGTATCATTTCCCCTAAAAATATTGGGTATATAAATAAAAGCCAATTAGTAAAATTCAATTTGGACACTTTTAACCATAATCAATGGGGGTCACTAAGTGGCTATGTGATGGAAATAGACAAAAACCCTAGAATAATCAATAATGAAATGGCATTTGTGGTAAGATGTGCGTACTCCCAACAAGATTTAATGTTGCAAAATGGGGTAAAAGGAAAGATTATAAAAGGAATGACTTTAACTGGGAATTTCTTTTTGGTTAAAAGAAAGATCATCGACCTATTATTTGACAGAGTAGATGATTGGATTAATCCCAATAAATTAAAAACCACATAAAATGAATTCCATTGAAGTAAAACAACATGACATAATGGATTGCGGTGCCGCATGCATTTCATCCATAGGAAATTTCTATAAAGTATATGTTCCCATTACAAAAATTAGACAATGGTCGGAAACAGATAAAAATGGAGCCAATATAATTGGACTTATTGACGCCTTAGATAAAATGGGCTTTCATGCAAAAGGTGTAAAAGCTAGTATTCAAGCAATTGACAAAATCCCATTGCCATCGATAGCTCACATGATGTATGAAAATCACTTGCAGCACTTTGTTGTTATATATAAAGTGAAAAAAAAATCTTTAACTATAATGGACCCAAGCTTGGGTTACCTGATTCAATTAAGCATAAAGGAGTTTGAAACTAGTTGGTCAAGCGCCTTAATCTTAATAGCGCCTAAAAGTAACTTTTCACCAGCAAATTTTAAAAAATCAAATATAAGCCGATTCTATTCATTAATTAAACCTCATAAATCAATTTTGTTTCAATCCATTTTCGGAGCATTATTATATACAATATTGGGGTTATCAATTCCTATTTATATTCAAAAAATAACAGATCATGTTTTAATTAATGGAAATAAAAATTTATTGAATTTGATGAGTACGCTGATGGTCGTAATAATAAGCATTCAGGCCATAATTGGAACAAAAAAAACAATATTGGTCATGAAAACAGGTCAATTAATTGACGCCCAATTAATCCTTGGCTATTATACACATTTAATGAAATTACCTCAAAGATTTTTTGACACTATGCGAATTGGTGAAATAATTTCGAGAATAAATGATGCGATTAAAATAAGAAACTTTATTAATGAAACTGCCTTAGAAATTGTAGTGAATTCATTGATCATCTTGTTTACAGTTACATTAATGTTCACCTATTATTGGAAACTTGCATTGATTATTTCATTAATCATACCTATCTATTCAGCCATTTATTTTACCATGAATTATTTAAATAAAAGAAATGAAAGAAAAATAATGGAAGTTTCCGCAAAATTAGAAAACCAATTAGTTGAATCCATCAATCATGCTAAGACGATTAAAGAATTTGGGATTGAAGATTTTTCAAACGCACAGATAGAGCACCGATTTATAAAATTATTATTTACAGGTTTTAAATCAGGATTAAATAGCTTATTCGCTTCCACATCAAGCCAATACCTGTCTTCCATTTTAACTATCGTTATATTATGGTTTGGATCATCCTACGTAATTGATGGATTACTTTCTCCTGGTGAATTATTTTCATTTTATGCATTAATTGGTTTTTTTACTGGTCCTGTTGCTGTGCTCATTGGGGCAAATAAATCTGTTCAAAACGCATTAATTGCTAGTGATAGACTTTTTGAAATTATGGATTTAGAAATCGAAGGCACAAATGAAGGTAAATTATCTTTACAAAAATCTGATTTAGGTGACATTCAATTCCAACATGTTACTTTCAGTTATGGAAATAAGTCGAAATTATTTGTCGATCTAAATTTAACTATTTACAAAAATCAAGTTACAGCGTTAGTTGGTGAAAGCGGTTGTGGTAAAACAACCCTGTTTTCATTATTTCAACAGTTATATCCTATAAAAGAAGGAGCTATTTTCATTGGTCATTATAACATGAATGACATAAATGCAAAAGCTTTGCGATCAATGGTGGGAGTTATTTCACAAGATTTACAATTGTTCTCCGGGAATATTATTGAAAATATAGCACTTGGAGATCCTAATCCGGACTTTAAAAGAATCTTAGATATATGTAGTGAACTTGAAATTAGTGAATTTATTGAAAGGCTTCCCAATAGCTATGATACGGAAATTGGCGAAAATGGAACATTGTTATCAGGAGGACAAAAACAAAGAATCGCTTTTGCAAGAGCTATTTACAAAAAACCTGAAATTCTCTTATTGGATGAAGCTACATCCTCTTTGGATTCAAATTCTGAATTACCCATTAAGAAATTCATAGAATCCTATAAAAAACAGTTTAAAACAATTATCATAATTGCTCATCGACTCAGCTCAATAAAATCAGTTGACCGAATTATCTTTTTAAAGAAAGGAATGGTACAAGAAGTTGGAACGCATGAAGAATTAATTACCCTAAAAGGAGAATATAATAACTTATGGCAATTACAGCATCAAGACTTAATCATCTAAAATTAACTTTGAATTTAATCTTCAAACAAGACTGACTTATCCACATCAAAAAAATCAGAAATTTGCAAAAATCGTTCGAGACTTAATTTAGTTTGTCCTCTTTCTAATTTAGCATATGCACTTTGGGTCATATTTAGTGAGTTAGCGATTGCTTCTTGAGAGATTTCCTTAGAAATTCTCAATCTCCTAATGTTTTGAAGGATTTGATTCATTTTATTATGTTAGTGGTTGAAAACTAAATTAATATAATTTAATGAATAAAATCCCCTTTTAACTGATCATTTGATCCAAACTTTTCAGCGGCTTCAAACCCAGTTTCTGTCCCTCTGAAATCATAAAGTCCCAACCAGAAACAAAATCATTGCGAATCAAACCATCTAAAATAGCTTCACGAATAGCAATCTTTATTAGGCCTATTTCTTTTCCAGGACCGATGTTAAACACGTCCATAATTACTTCGCCTGAGAAAACGGGCTGAAAGCTGCGCAAAGAATCATTTGCCTCAACTTCCTTAAGTTTAATCTCTACTACATCAAAGTTTCGTAAATACTTTTTAACCTTTTCCCCGTTTTTAGAGGTAATATCGGCTCTACATAAGGTCATCAAAGCTTCTAATTCATCACCCGCCTCAAACAGCAATCTCCTTAAAGCTGAGTCCGTAATCTCTTCTTTGGATAAAGCAATGGGACGAAGGTGGAGGCGAACCAACTTCTGTACCAATTTCATTTTCTCATTTAAAGGCAATTTGAACCTTTTAAATATAGCGGGGACCTGCCTCGCTCCCATTTCCTCATGACCATGAAAAGTCCACCCTTTTTTCTGGACAAATTTCTTAGTTTGAGGTTTAGCAATATCATGCAAAATAGCCGCCCAGCGCCACCATAGGTCATTCGTATTTTTGGATATATTGTCCAACACCTGTAATGTATGGTAGAAATTGTCCTTATGCCCCTTCCCTTCTTCGGTATCTACACCCTTTAACTTCATGAATTCAGGAAAAATAATGGGCAAAATTTGACAGGCATCCAACAACAAGAATCCATAGGAAGGCCGATCAGAAAGAAT
>CANIYB010000246.1 GCA_947471105.1 Cytophagaceae bacterium | reverse complement strand
ATCGCAACTTTTGGGACAACCCAGGAGGCTTTGTTGGACATCGTCAGTGGAAAATTCAAGCCCACGGGAAAGATGCCTTTTACCACCCCCAAAAATATGCAAGCGGTGGAGGCGAATAAATCCGATGTTCCGGGTTATTTAGAGGGGCCTGATTATGGGTTGTTTATGTTTGGGCATGGCCTAACTTATTAAGATTCTGCCAGAATAAAGACTTGTCTTTTATCTGTTTATTGATTTATATTTGCGCCATAAATCCTTGTAGTCCATGAATCCTAAAGTAGACACCTTCCTATTAAATGTCAAAAAATGGCGTGAAGAACTCACCATATTGAGGAGCATTGTGATGGACAGTGGATTGGCAGAAGAATTAAAATGGGGGGCGCCTTGCTATGTGCACGAACAGGCGAATGTCATTATTATCCAGGGTTTCAAAGACTATTTTGCCTTACTATTTTTTAAAGGGGCACTTATGAAAGACCCACAAGATTTGTTGCGCAAACCAGGCGAAAATACACAGTCGGGCCGACAAATTCGCATGACGAGCATGGACGAAATGTTAGGCCAAGAAGAAGTGTTGCGGGCTTATATTCAAAATGCCATCGCCGTAGAAAAAGCTGGGGAAAAAGTGATCGTAAAGAAAACAGAAGAATATGCAGTTCCTTTGGAATTGGAAGAAAGCTTTGCCGAAAATAGTGATTTACAACATGCATTTTATGGGTTGACTCCGGGGCGCCAACGAGCCTACTTAATGCATTTTGCGGAGGCTAAGCAATCGGCCACGCGCAAGGCCAGAATTGAAAAATACGCGCCTCGTATTTTAAAGGGCAAAGGTATTTTAGACTGTTGGTGCGGACTCTCAAAACGAATGCCCACTTGCGATGGATCGCATAAGCAATTAGGTTAAATTTTAATCCTTTGGGTAATGGTTAATCTAACCAATATACCTCATTAAAAAAGCGGCTCGAAATTCGAGCCGCTTTTCATTTCTATTTGCTCCAAACAATGGCCTTCGTATATGGCTGCAGCATCACTGGCCCCACCAAACCATATTCCTGAATGATCCCGCGGTCGGCTACCGCCTTATTTAAACTATGTAATTTATTATTCAAGGTCGTCGCCACCCTTATTTCAATTTTATTATCGCCCGCTTTTAAACTGTTTCCTAAATCGGCCGCGGCACTAATTTGGTCTATGGCAATCGCCTGGCCATTCACTGTTAAGGTAAACGTATCAACCACCTGACCCAAACTTATTTTAGCTCCATTTTTCTCTGAAGTCCAGTTATTAGGCAATGTCAAATTGTAGGTATAAGTCCCAATGCCAGATACGTTTTTCAACGCATCGATATCAGGCCATGGTTGTAAAGAACTTAAATCCAACGAAATAATGGGCTTAGCTGTCTCCGCACCCGAGGCACCTAAACTTCCATATTTGTTTTTGGGTTGCCAGTCTTCAACACTCAGTTTCCAAGCGCCCCGGGTCAAATCCATTTTATCCAAAGAAGCGCCCATTTTAGTCTGAATGGTTTTCCCATCGCTAAAAGTCGTGTTGTAAGTTCCGGCTTTATTAGCCAAAATAGCTAAGCTTCCATCCTTTGCTTGAATCACTCCATCGGCATCCGTCGACTGAACATATAGGGAAGAAGTCGCCATACCCACATGTGCAGGGTTCTTTGAAATTCCAATCAGCATCGACTCGTCTACGTCCAAGCGAATGTCGACCGTCACCTGTTTTCCGTTCGAAGTATAATGGGCAATTGGCGTAATTTCCCCGGACCAAGCATTCAAAATATAGGGCTGGCCACTGCCTTCCAAGGTGATTTTTGTACTTAATGACGTGCCTATTTTTGTACCATAATTTAAGCCCTTCACTCGAATCGTTTTAGGCTCTTCAAAAATATTTCCAGGCGTAATCGTCAACCCTTTATAGCGCTCTTCTTTGTTGTTTGGCGTCGCCGGAATTTGGTCATCCCCTTGATTATATAGAAAGTAATAATCGCTTGACGTTTTAGGATCATGTCTACGCATGCTCATCAAATTAGACGGTTGGGCCGTTTGCGCACCCGGCAAAATTCCTAATGATTTTAATAATGCAGGAACTTCCTGTTCTGTGGCAATGGAATGAACCGATTTTTGCTGCAATAATTCGTCCAAAATTTTCTTCAAAACCGCATCTTCTGAAGGCGTATTTCCCGGAGTGCGCGAAGGCAGTGGGCCCACAATAATAACCGGCAAATCTTTTTTCGCATAGGCCAAAATCTTTTCAGCCATGGCAACCGGTAACGTATTTTTAGCCGGATTAAAAGTAGCCGCAGATTGCAATAAGCCATTTAAAATAAATGCTTTATACGCGGGACCGGCATCAAAAAGTCTTTGCTTAGAGACCTCTACTTGTGGTAGTGACATTAAGCTTGGGTTTAAATAATCCCAAGTAAATCCATGTTCCTGAAGAGCCAAGTCATTCCAAAAACGTACGTTGCCTATGCCCGCAGAGAAAGGTGCTGGGAAGGAATAGTTTTGCATGTAGACCGCTAAATCTATTTTGGCCACCCCTTGCTTCATTACTTGCTCATTTCGCGCCAACCAATCATTGATCATGGGAGCATCCGCGGCCCAAATTGGATTTCTTGGGCCCCAACTATTTGAAAAGTTACCTTCCCCAAACGTATTATAACCGGGCCAAACCGATTTTGGATTAAACGTATAAGGATATACGTGATAGACACCTTTGGTTTGTCCACTGGCAAAACACTTGTTCATGCGCACAATAATATCTTGAAAAGTTTGTGCATAATTCAGGGATCTTGCGGCGGCTAATTCATTCGAATACCAAGTATTTCCACTAATATGATTGGCGGAAGCCATAGGTCTGTAGACGTCTATTTGGTCTCCCGAGGAAAGCGTTTCATGCTCAGGTCGGTTTAAATTGTACGTGACGTCCAACTGGTCAGGGGTATTCACCGTGGGCACATCTTCAGGTTGAAGACGTAGGGCTAAATTGTATTTATTGGCCCATTGGGTAAATGGAATAATTCTGTTTTCAACAAATAAATCGGTTCGAACTTTATTATAATCAGCCCGAATGCGCACATCGCTATTGTCGCTATAGGTATAATAATGGTCGATATCCAAACCGCCGCCTCGGCCTCCCCATACACGGTCAATTCCTTCGTCTATTAATGCAGGCAAATGGTTCATTAGATCATAACCCAATTTAGATTTAAAATCTTTGGCCATATTGCTACTCCATACATCACTAGGAGCGCCAAAACCGTCAATCGAATGGGAATCCACAAAAATATCTCCGCCACCATTGGCCTTCAAAAGACTTTTAATGCTTTCGGTCCAATAGGATTCATACCCGTTAATTAATAAGTTGGTCCCCTCTAAACTGAACACTTCCGGTTGCGGGTCAACTGCCACCACCCGGATCGTAATCAAAATCCAATTGGCCTCTCCCGCTGGCGCCGCCCATTGCAAGCGGCCAGTCGTGGAACCGCCAAAAAATCCTGAGGTATTTTTGTGTACAATCTTATCCGTCAATGAAACCCCTGATGCATGATCGATCGTCAATAATTTTGATCCTTTGATGGGTGTTTTAATTATTTTATAAGCTGCCACGGAAAGAATCGTACCCTTGCCAGGCAAGGAGTCGTTAAATACTTTTCCTGCCAAAATCATGGTGTCGGCAGCAGATAATGTTTTGCGCACAAAATCATGTTTTATGGAAAAAGTACCTGCAACTGGGGCGCCAACTTTATATTTAAGACTGACTTTAAGTCCTAATTCATTAGCCTTTTTTAAAACGGCTTCGACTTGTTTCAGGGTTGGTTCGCCTCCTTGGCCTATCTCGACTCCCGCGATTCCAGCAGCTTTCATGTCGACCAATTGTTTTTCTAATTCGGAAATTTCAGCGAATTCAGGAGGGAAATTCCAACGAACCCAAGGAAGATCTTCGGAACCGGGTTTTGAAAATGATTGGTTAGTT
>CANIYB010000245.1 GCA_947471105.1 Cytophagaceae bacterium | reverse complement strand
CCATCAGATTGCATTTAAAAACTCATAAAAAAAGCCCGAAAGGGCTTTTTTTATGTATTAGAACTAGGATTTTAAATTATCTAGCTTTCAACGAACTTAGGAATTCGACCACATCTCTAATTTCTCTTTTTGATAGTAAACTACCCATCGGTGGCATACTAGACGGAGCATTTACTCGAGACTTGATGCGTGATAGCGCAATTTTCAATGGTTCCGCCTCATTAGTTTTCAACTGGATCTCTTTTTCATTTTCGACCACCAATAATCCGGATACTTCTTGGCCATCGGTCAATACGACGGTTACATTGCCAAAACCAGGTGCAATTCGAGCACTAGGTTCAATTAACGATTGAAGGATTTGTTCGCGAGTTAATCTACTGCCAACCCCCTTTAAGGAAGGTCCTACGTTTCCTCCTTCACCACCTACATTATGGCAACGTACGCATTGAACCGTTGGGTTGCGATTAAAAATACCACTGCCTACTTGTAAATTACCTCCGAAAAGTGCCTCTTTAAACTCATCGGTTAAGGTTCCCTTTGTTTTAAGGGCATCTAATTTTGCGACTAATTTATCTGATTTACTTGCTTCCACGGCCTCCATTAAATCTAATTTGATTCCATTCTCTAATTTACCTCCGACCATTTTTTGAATCAAATCCTCGAAAATATCATTCGTGTTTTCAGATTTCATTTTCCCCATACTTTGCAACAATTGTTGTTGCTCAGGCATACTGCCTTTTTCGAATATCGGGTTCACGATGGATGGCAATTGACTTTTCGAAATTTCAATTTTATTCAAATTACTTAACGCAACTCCACGAACTCCTCTATCCGAATCATCCATTCCTCTTTGGATGATTAATGCCAAATTAGGATCATTTAGTGTGGCTAATGAAGATAATTGAGACGAACGAACTTTTGCGTTTGGATGGTTGGCAAAAATTTGAGTTTGCTCTGAACGCAAATCAGTGATATTAAGTTCTGCCAACAAACGTGCACTGGCGATTAATACCTCCGGATTATTGCTACGCAAAAACTCTGGCATTTTACTTTTTATTTTTGCGACCACATCGGCTGGATTTCTTTTTAATGCGCCACGGTGACGTCCATCTACTCGATCCATCACCGATGGATTAGCCCAAGAACCTAAAGTAGCAATGGCTTCCGCTCGGATGGCATCCGAAATATCACTTCTTTCAGCAAACTGAATTAACAAGTCTATTTCTTTGGCCGTTCCTACGCGAAGACACGCATTGATCGCTCTTCTTAAAAGTGGTTCGCCTTTCCAAGCAGGATTAGCTAAACTAGCGGCTAAAGCAGGCAATGCATCCACAATGGACTCATCGTCATTAATGGCTCTTGCCGCTTCTGTAGCAATGTATTCATCAGAATCTTGAAGCGATTTGGCCACTTTAGGGCTAGCCATGCGACGCAATACCAAAACAGATGCAAGTCTGAGCGATTTATTCGCCGAGTTTTGCATCGCTACCATGGCTTCCTCCTTCCCTATTCTAGCTAAGGCTAAAACGGCTGCATGGCGGATGTATTGATCTACATCTTGGTTGCGTTCCAACAAGGATATTAACCCTGGAATGGATTTGGTCGATTTGATTCTTCCTAATGCTTGCGCTGCAAAAAATTGACTTCTTGGGGCTTCTGATCCCAATAATGCGATCAAGGCATCTTCAGCAGGAACATAAAAAGCATCACCTAAAACCTTCGCTGCTTGAGCTCTTAATTCAACATCCTCATCTTTTAATAAGGGAATTAAATTATCACCTAAGCTTCTATTTTTTTCAATCAACTGCCCTATTCCCCACACTCCGTGCACGCGAGCTAATTGGTTTGATTTTTGATTGATGGCGTTCAATAAGCGATCAGAAGCCGCTCTGCTAACCAATTCGAATTGTGCTTTTAACCGAACTCTTTGATCGCCGTACGATAAAAGAGTGGATAACTGATCCAAAGTTTGAAGCGCGTAATCTTGTTGGATATAAGCTTTCGTTTGCGCTCTTTCTTCTGTTAAGTCTCTATTTTTATCATCTACATCCAATTTCCAAACTCGTCCGTAGTTTTTAGTATCCCAACCAAACACCCAATCCGCCGCATAAAGTGCACCTTCAGGACCAAAACGTATGCCGGTAGGCAAAATTCCACTCACTACATCCACCTCGGATTTGAAATCAAAACTGGCACCTTTTGGCTTTAAATCGAACGACCAAATATGTGAATTGGTCGCGTTACCCACAAATTCCACTAAGAAGAAATGATTTTGCCATTGCTTGCCTAAAGCCGTTCCTGGATTAAATACCATTCCGGTAGGACCATTGTGGAAATTACGAATCGGGGGAATGATGTAGGCGGCTTGACCATCCCAACGAGGTTTAAATAATTTCTCGTCCATCCATACTTTATATAGATTGTTCGTAGGATCCGTGTATTTCCCGTATTGCCAGTTGGACCGCCAACCCGCATCCGAACCCTCCACCACATGGACTAAGCGCTCACTTTCACCCGGATGATCGCCATCATTATCAGAACTAATTAAGTTTCCGTAGGTGTCAAAAACAAATTCATGCGTATTTCTTAAGCCTGAAGCATACACTTCAAAATTACTTCCGTCCGGATTTGAACGTACGATGACACCTGAGTTTGGATATTTGTATTGCTTTCCATCCACTGCGGTTATATTCGCCCCAATATCGCCTATTTGCCAGTAAATTTTACCATCTGGACCTTCCACCACTCCGGACATTCCATGACCACCAAAACCAATATGAACTCCATATCCATGAGAGATAGAAACGGGATTCGTCCATAATCCTTTTTTATTGGTGTTTTGTAATCTCCATAAATCAGGTCCTACGGCAATAAACGCATCTTTTTTACGTACTAAGATTCCTCCTGATACATCTGTGATTTCTTCATTAAACCCATTAAAAACGCGGGATGAAAGATCTGCAAAACCATCTCCATCTTTGTCTTCAAGTTTCCAAATTTCCTCCTTCTCCACCGCTAAATCTTTCCAATCATGCGATCCATCTCCATTTAAATCTTTAAGCCATTCGTTCTGAGCACTTTTTTCTGGTGCAAAAGTCTTTCGTAGAAATGCTCTACGATCTTCCACCGTCTGTAAACCGATGGATTCCGTCATCCAATCCCGATGACCACGAATGTCAAATTCGGAATTTTTTTGTCGGTTTGTTCTGGTCAAAAATACTGCGCCTTGATCATCGATGTCCATGGAAACTGGGTCGATGGCTAGCGAATCAGAAGCCCAACGTGTTATTTTAAAACCTGGGGCAAGTTTAATTGGGGTTTTGTCTCGGGCTATTTTCGCTTTTTCAGCTAAATTATCTTGGTCCTCTACGATCACTTGGTACGTGTCTTTCTCCAATTTATTCATACAAGAATAAAGGAAAATAGGTCCGGCACAGGCTAATAGTAATAATTGTTTTTTCATGGTTTTAGTTTTCTTCGTCCATCATACTGCGGCGTTGCTTGGCAGCTTGTTTGGTGGTTTTAAATCGGTAATTAAAAGTAAAGTTAAATTGGGTTAAACGTCCTTGCATTTCTGCTTCTGTAAAAAAGCCTACTCCTTTTGTTTCAGAACGCATAATACGAGAACTGAAAACGTCTAAAATATTTAAAGTGACGGTTCCGTTTCCATCCATAATATCTTTGCTCGCAGATAAATCCATCCAGGACATATAACCTCTAGATCCTTGTGGCGTTTTCTGTGGAGCTTCGTAGTTGGCCCTGATTTGCGCATCGATACCAGCTCCTAATTTCACCCGAGACGTATGTCTTACAAACCAAGAGTATGTGTCACTGTAAAAAGTAGCATCTAAATTTCGTGCATCTGTGATAGCTCTAAATAAGTTCAAGCTTACATCTGCTTTCCAGGCTTTAGTTAAATTATTCGAACTCGTAAACTCAGCACCCATGGATTGCATGTTCGAGAAGTTTAATGGCAATCTTTTGGAATAT
>CANIYB010000244.1 GCA_947471105.1 Cytophagaceae bacterium | reverse complement strand
TTTAAAGGAAGCATTTCGCAAAATACCTACGGGTTCGGAAGTCTATATTGACGCATCAAAAGTACACTTCATGGATCATGATATTAAATTATTAATCACAGAATTTATGTCAACTGCCAAAGAACGAGGTATTGATGTTGATTTTAAACAAAATAAAAATGAAAGAATATAAAAAATTACTTCTTAGCAACAAGGCATGGGCCAGCGAACGTCTTGAAGTGGATGCACATTATTTTGACGATTTATCTAAAGATCAAAATCCACTATTTCTGTGGATTGGTTGTGCAGATTCTAGAGTGCCTGCCGAAGAAATTACCCATGCAGATCCAGGTGAAATTTTTGTGCACCGAAATGTGGCTAATATGGTGGTTCACACAGACATGAACCTTTTATCCGTTTTGCAATATGCCGTAGAAGTTTTAAAAATCAGGCATATTATCGTTTGTGGCCATTATAATTGTGGGGGCGTAAAAGCTGCCATGACTAATAAAGATTTCGGTCTAATCAATAAATGGCTTAGAAACATCAAGGAGGTTTATGAAAAACACTATGATGAGTTGCAGGCGATTGAAAATGAACAATCTCGTTTTAATGCAATGGTCGAATTGAACGTTAAAGAACAAATTCAGAATTTGGCCAAGACAACGATTGTTCAAAAAGCATGGAAGAATAGCCAATTACCTCATTTACATGGATGGGTTTTCGACATCCATAAAGGTGAAATAAAAGAAGTGGTGAATATTTCCGCTGGGGAATGGGAAAGCCCTGTCTTTCAATACGAATTTGAATAAATTAAAAAGGCCTGAAAATTCAGGCCTTTTTTTCTACAAATTTGTTTTTATTTTTAACTCGTCTAGCTGAGCTTGCGCGAGCGGGGATGGTGAGTCAATCATGACATCTCGGCCCGCATTGTTTTTAGGAAATGCGATGTAATCCCGAATCGAATCCGTGCCTCCAAACAACGAGCATAATCGGTCGAAGCCAAATGCCAAGCCACCATGTGGTGGTGCCCCATACTCAAATGCGTCTAATAAAAATCCGAATTGAGCTTTAGCCTCTTCGGGAGAAAAGCCCAAAACTTCAAACATCTTGGATTGCAAATCCTTTTGGAAAATACGAATTGATCCACCCCCTACTTCCACCCCATTAATGACTAAATCGTAGGCATTGGCTCTCACTTTTCCGAAATCTCCAGCCTCCATCAAAGGTATATCTTCGGGTTTTGGACTCGTAAATGGATGATGCATCGCAAACCAACGATCTTCCTCTTCCCCGTATTCTAATAATGGGAAATCGACAACCCAATGAACTTGATAATTATCTGGATCTCTCAAGCCTAATCTTGTGCCCATTTCTAAACGCAATTCGTTCAACTGCTTACGCACTTTATCGCCATCGCCAGATAAGATTAAAATCAAATCTCCAGGTTCAGCGTTGCAAACCTTTGCCCATGTGGCAAGATCTTCTTCGCTATAAAATTTGTCTACTGAAGATTTTACGATCCCATCTGGTTGAACGCGTGCATAAATTAATCCTTTCGCACCTATTTGTGGTCGGCGTACAAAATCGGTCAACTCGTCCAATTGCTTACGTGTATATTCCGCGGCGCCTTTGACACAAATTCCTACGACCGTATTGGCGGAATCAAACACTTGGAAATCTTTTCCAGAAGTTAAATCTACCCCTTCCGCTTTAAATTCAACAAATTTCATGTCAAACCTAATATCAGGCTTATCAGATCCATACCATTTCATCGCATCCGCGTAGGTCATCCTCGACACGGTCCCAATATCGATTTTCTTTACCTGCAAAAACAAATGTCGAATCAACCCTTCAAACATATTTAATATGTCTTCTTGCTCAACGAAAGACATTTCGCAATCAATCTGCGTAAATTCGGGTTGGCGATCTGCACGCAAATCTTCATCTCTAAAACATTTGACCAATTGGTAATAGCGATCAAATCCGGACACCATCAATAATTGCTTAAATGTCTGCGGGGATTGAGGAAGCGCATAAAATTCACCTGGATTCATGCGGGAAGGAACGACAAAATCCCTAGCCCCCTCAGGAGTTGATTTAATCAACACAGGCGTTTCCACCTCAATAAAATCCTTGTTATCTAAGTAATTGCGAACTTCCCTGGCCACTTGGTGGCGCAACCGAAGACTCTCTCGGATCGGATTTCTGCGTAAATCTAAATACCGATATTTCATCCGAATATCATCACCGCCATCCGTTTCATCCTCAATTAAAAATGGCGGAAGTTTTGCGGGATTTAAGATTCGTATGTTTTTGATTTTTATTTCAATATCGCCAGTGGGCAATTTATCATTCTTAGCTAACCGCTCCACGACTATACCTACGGCCTCTATCACGAATTCGCGGCCCAAACCTCTTGCAATCACAAGCGCCTCAGGACTCGATTTTCCCTCTTCTAACATCAACTGCGTTATGCCATAACGGTCTCTTAAATCCACCCAAATCATCCCCCCTTTATCTCTTGATTTATGAACCCAGCCACATAAAGTCACTTCTTGACCTACCTCTGTGATCCGCAATTCTCCGTTCGTGTGTGTACGTAACATATGTTCTTCTGCCAATTAAATTTGTGCAAAATTACTGAAATTGGTTTGAGGGAAAAACATTTAGCTGTTTATTCTTTAAATCCTTAAATTTGTGCTTTGGAATTTTTGTGTATTTATGGCTAATTTCGGAATTGTTGGATCAGGTATTGGCGGGATTGCATTAGCCATTCGAATGGCTTGTTTAGGCCAAAAAGTAGTTGTATTTGAGGCCAATGGATATCCCGGTGGCAAGTTATCTCAAATTGATTTAGGTGGATATCGCTTCGATGCGGGCCCATCTCTTTTTACCTTGCCCAAACTTGTGGATGAGCTCTTTGAGCTCGCTGGGAAAAACCCAAAAGATTATTTCAATTACGTTCGATTACCAGAAATTTGCAAATACTTTTGGACCGATGGGACTCAGCTTACTACTCATTCGGATCCAGCTGAAACCGCTTCGGAAATGGCCAAAATTTTAGGAGAGGAAGAACAAAATATAGCTGAATTTCTAAAGGGGCTTAAACATAAATATGAAATCATTAGTGAACTGTTTTTAGAAAATTCACTTCATGATCTCAACACGTGGACCAGTAAAAAGGCCATGAGAGGCTATTTGAACATTCCAAATTTAGGTTTATTTTCAACCATGCATGCCTACCATGCGAGAAGATTTAAACATCCAAAAACGGTTCAGTTATTTGACCGATATGCCACCTACAATGGCTCTAATCCCTATCAAACTCCAGCGACTTTATCCGTTATTCCTAACTTAGAATATAACATTGGCGCATTTATGCCTGTGGGGGGTATGATTTCCATTACCAACTCATTATGCCAATTGGCCAAAGAATTAGGTGTCGAATTTAGGATGAATGAAAAGGTGGAGGAAATTGTGACGGAGGGCCAGCGAGTCGTGGGCATAAAAACTGCCAAAGGTATATTTGCCTTTGATCATGTAGCAAGTAATATGGACATTAGGCCAAGCTACAAAAAATTATTGCACCAAATTCAAGCCCCTAAAAAGCTTTTGAATCAAGAACGGTCAAGTTCAGGTGTTATATTTTACTGGGGAATGAATCGAAAATTTGATGCCCTAGGCGTTCATAATATTTTCTTTTCGGATCATTACCAAGAGGAATTCAAAAGTATTTTTGAAGAAAAAACATTGTTAGATGACCCCACGATTTACCTCCATATTTCGAGTAAAGTAGCCATAGAGGATGCCCCCGAAGGTTGTGAAAATTGGTTTATTTTAATCAATGCACCTGCTAACGAAGGGCAGAATTGGGATGATTTAGTTCAAAAAACAAAAATTAATGTCATTCAAAAAATTTCAAAATGCTTAGGATTAGATGTTGAACCCTACATCGTCGCGGAAGATACTTTAGACCCACGCTCGATCGAAAGTAGAACGTCCTCATCTGGGGGAGCGCTTTATGGAAATGCGTCCAATAATAAATTTGCGGCGTTTTTGAGAC
>CANIYB010000243.1 GCA_947471105.1 Cytophagaceae bacterium | reverse complement strand
TGTTTGTAAATAGGATCGTCGTAGCCTAATAAGTTTTTTTCCTTCAGTTGCATGATGGCCACAGCGGTAAATTGCTTGGACACGGAGGCCAACTGGAAATGGGTATGGCTATTGATGGGTGTTTTTGTGAAATAGTTGGCGTAGCCAAATGTTTTATTATAAATAACTTTTCCGTATTGAGAAATTAAAACAGCCCCGTTGAAACCGGTGTTTTGTTGGAGTTTTTTGAAAAAAGTATCCAATTTGATGGATTTTTGTTCCGCTATTTTGGGATCAAAAAGTAAACTAATACTGTCGTTTTTTAACTCTATTTTTGTTTTTGAATGAAAGAAACTTCTAGTTTGATGAGAACTTGCTAATAGACCGATTAAGATAAAGGTCGATAAAATGAGTATTAGTTTAGAACTCTTAGCAATTTTCGGCATATTGGTTGGAAAATATTTAAGGCAATTTATTTAAATTAGCGTTTATATCAAATCTTCGCTTCTTTTAATTGACAAATAAACGGAAGCAAAACAATTCTAGAGAAAAAATTGGGCACGTTATTAAAATTAATCTTTTTGGGTTTAATTCGCATGTACCAAGGAATGATATCTCCATTTTTGCCTAATTCCTGTCGGTACCAACCGACATGCTCCGAATATTCAAAACAAGCGCTTTTGAAATACGGTTTTTTCAAGGGATTCCGAATGGCCATTCGGCGAATATCTAGTTGCCATCCCTGGGGAGGTAGCGGCTATGATCCATTGCTGTAAACAATCTCATTTTAATTAGAAAAATTAAAAGATCAAATTAGGTGAAAGACTGTTTGTTGGATTTAAATTATGATAACAATCAACAAAAATATAGTATGCTTGCATAATATATTTTTTCTCTGCAAATTTGTTTTAAATACTTAAAAAATTATGGCTAAAGAATACGACCGTCGGAACCTCGACTTCCTTTTAAAGGAGGTTTTTCATGTGGATTCCCTTTGTAAATATCCTCGTTTTGCGGATTACACGCCTGACATGTTTGACATGTTATTGGATTCAGCTGATTTAATTGCAGAAAAATATTTGCGTCCCATTTATGTCGATTCGGATCGGAAGGCAGCGGAATTAGTGGATGGCGTGGTACAAGTGCATCCGGGAGTGGAGCCCTATATGAAGGAGATGGGAGAGTCGGGAATGATTGGTGTTACTTTTGATCTTGAGCATGGTGGCCAGCAATTGCCATCTTTAGTGGGCGGGGCACATGAATTCATTCGGGGTGCGGCGCATAATTCGATTGTCATGTTTACCGGTCTTTCGCATGGTGCGGCACATTTAATTGCATCTTTTGGTTCAAAAGAATTAGCAGATAAATTTGTTCCTAACATGCTTTCTGGTAAGTGGGCTGGTACGATGTGTTTGACAGAACCTCAAGCAGGTAGCTCTTTGAACGACGTTACTACATCTGCCAAAGATTTAGGAGATGGAACTTATTCGATTAAAGGTCAAAAAATATTCATTTCAGGAGGAGACAATCACTTTTCTGAAAATATCATCCACTTAGTATTAGCTAGATTAGAGGGTGCTCCGGCGGGTACGAAGGGAATTTCCCTTCTTGTCGTGCCTAAAAAACGAATGGAAAATGGCCAATTGGTTCAAAATGAAGTAGTTTCTTTGGGGGTTTATCATAAAATGGGCCAAAAAGCGACACCGGCACTTCATTTATCCTTCGGAGATAAAGGACCTTCGATAGGTTATTTAGTTGGCGAGCCCAACAAAGGTCTCAAATACATGTTTCAGATGATGAATGAGGCTCGAATCGGAGTAGGTATGGGTGGGGCTTACATTGCTTCTGCCGCCTATCATTTCTCGAAGCAATATGCAAACGAAAGATCTCAGGGGCGCTTATTGACCAATAAAGATCCCAATACCCCACCAACTTTAATTAAAAATCATCCGGATGTACAGCGCATGTTGTATTTCCAAAAGGCTATTGTCGAAGGATCCATGGGATTGCTTTTCCAATGTCTCCTTTGGGATGATTTAACGAAGTGCGCGGATGGCGAGGAAAAGGCAGAGGCCCAATTGTTGTTAGATCTAATGACCACTGTGGCAAAAACCTACCCGGCCGAAATGGGAATTTTGGCGGTTAACCAAGGACTTCAAGTGTTAGGGGGTTATGGATATACGGAAGACTTTCCTTTGGAGCAAATGGCTAGAGACGTTCGGATTATGTCTATATATGAAGGAACCACCGGAATTCACGGCTTAACGTTGTTAGGCAGAGGCATCCCTTCTAACAATGGACAGGCGCTTCAAACGCTAGGAAAATGGATTGCCAAGGATATTGAATCAGGTAAATCTTCTGATTTGGTGGCTAAATATGCGGATATTTTGGAAGTGGAAGTGGCCAATTTGACCAAGGTGACGATGCACAAATTAGGCATTGCCATGCAAGGAAAATTTGATATTTATTTGGCTGATTCCACTTTGTATATGGAATTGTTTGGTATCGTTACGGTGGCATGGCAATGGTTGAAGCAGGGAAATGTAGCAGCGGCTGCCATAAAAGCAGGAGGCTTAAGTGCAGATGAGCTAGCTTTTTACCAAGATAAAATTCATACGATGAAATTTTTCTTCCATTATGAGGTTCCCAAAGCTTTAGGTTTATCCAAGCGTTTAATGGACGATGAAATATTAACTATTTTTTAACACAAAGCATCATGATTAAAAATACAGCTTTCCTTTTATTTTTTGTAGCATTTTCGGCTTTGGGACAAACCAAGTCGACGTATAATGCCTACGAATTATTCCATCCACTATGGAATTATGGGCCTGCATCTTCGGCTCGTTCGGGTTCTGGTATACCAGGGCCAACGTATTGGCAGAACTCGGTTGACTATAAAATTTCCGCATCTTTAGATGAAGAAGCACGTAAAATTTCAGGGGAAGTCGAGATGACTTATAAAAATAACTCACCGGATAAATTGCCTTTTTTATGGTTGCAATTAGACCAAAATTCGTTCTCGACTAAATCGCGTGGAGGCAAAACCACTCCGGTTTCTGGAGGTCGATTTGGAAATATAGGTTTTGAGGGAGGATATCAAATAGAGAGTGTAACGGTGGATGGGAAAGCGGCAACTTACGTAGTGGAAGATACGCGTATGCAAATTCGTTTGGCCCAACCGATGGCTGAAAAAGTGGGTGTAGCCAAAATTAAAATCGTTTATTCCTTTAAGTCTCCGGCGAACGGACATGACCGAATGGGTATTCAAGAAACTAAAAATGGCGCAATTTTCACAGTGGCCCAATGGTTTCCAAGGATGTGTGTATATGACGATATAGAAGGTTGGAATGTTTTGCCTTATTTAGGAGCGGGTGAATTTTATTTGGAATATGGAAACTTTGAGTATTCGATCAATGTACCAGCTTCGCACATTGTCGTAGGATCCGGAGAACTGGTTAATCCTACGGAAGTTTATACGGCGGACCAAGTAAAAAAATGGGCTTTGGCGGCACAATCTGAAACTACTGTGGTGATTCGTTCAGCGGAGGAGGTATTAAATCCTGCTTCGAGACCTGCAAAAGATCGATTGACTTGGAAATTTAAATGTTCAAATGCGCGTGATGTGGCTTTTGCCACTTCAAAATCATTTATTTTAGATGCGTCAAGGATCAACTTGCCAAGTGGTAAAAAATCCATGGCGGTTTCGGTTTATCCTGTGGAGTCTAATGGGCAAAATGCCTGGGGACGTTCGACGGAATATGTGAAAGCATCGATTGAATATTACTCAAATTGGCTTTACGAATATACCTATCCGGTAGCGACGAATGTGGCTGGTATCGTTTCTGGTATGGAATACCCCGGAATTATTTTCTGTGGATACCGTGATCAAACGCGTGCGCTGATGGGGGTTACAGATCATGAGTTTGGGCACAACTGGTTTCCGATGATTGTGGGTTCGAATGAACGTAAGTTCCCTTGGATGGATGAAGGTTTCAATACATTCATCAATTTTTATTCCATGGACGCCTTTAATAAAGGAGAGTTTAAAAGTCAAAAAATGGACATGC
>CANIYB010000242.1 GCA_947471105.1 Cytophagaceae bacterium | reverse complement strand
CAATAAAGCTTTATACTCAGGCATATTTCTCCTGCGTGTGCTCTCTTTTTTTGCCAATTCTTGGATTTGCATAAACCCATCCAAAATTTGTTCTGGACGTGGAGGACAACCTGGTACATAAACATCCACCGGGATGATTCGATCAATACCCTGCAAAACAGAATACGTATCAAAAATTCCTCCAGAACATGCACAAGCACCTACCGATAAAACCCAACGAGGTTCCGCCATCTGCAAATAAACTTGTTTTACCACGGGAGCCATTTTTTTGGCAATCGTTCCCATGACCATCAATACGTCCGCTTGGCGTGCCGAAAAACTAAGTCTTTCCGCCCCAAAACGCCCAATGTCATAATGTGAAGCCATGGTAGACATGAATTCAATTCCACAACAAGAGGTCGCAAATGGCAAAGGCCAAAGCGAATTCGCTCTGGCCAGTCCCACCAATGAATCTAAACTTGTTGCAAAAAAACCTTGTCCCTCTAATCCCGGTGGCGATTCCACCATACTTATGTTTGAATTACTCATATCAACTAGATGCTGTCTTGAAATTAATAAACCATCAATTCGTTTGAAAGTTTATTTCTCCCAGGTTAAAATTCCTTTTTTAATCACATAAACGAAACCTGCCAATAACAAGCCCATAAACACAATCATTTCATAAAATCCATCCCATGATAATTCCTTGAAATTAACGGCCCAAGGGTACATGAAAACGATCTCTATATCAAATAGCACAAATAAAATGGCTACTAAAAAATACTTAACTGAAATGGGTGTGCGGGCGTCTCCTACTGACTCAATCCCACATTCAAACGTATCATCTTTTTTTTCTGAATGCCTTTTAGGACCCAGCGCATGTGTCGCAAGCATGGTAGCCACAATAAAGGCTAATGCCGCCGCGAGTTGTGCAAAAATCGGAAGAAAATCCTGTGGTTGATAGTTCATTACATTAGGCTAAAAAATGAAGCCGCAATTTAATTAAAAATCTAGTTTTTTTGAGATAATTTCTTAAAAATACTTTGTTTTTCCAGGTACTGCCACAGCATACAAACCATTTGCATCTGGCTTGGATGGCATATCAGCATCCCAACTAAATGTAGACGGCGCTATATTAAGTCCTGAATTGATTGCTTTATCCCACTCGATCACTTGACCTGAATAGGTGGCCATGCGTCCTAAAATAGATGTCATGGTCGAATAAGCACCATTTTCAGCATCAGCAAACTTGTATTCGCCAGCTGCCACGGTAGCCCATAATTCATCATGCTCTGTTTGATATGGATTATTTTCCTTCGTCTTTTTATCAAACGCATATTGCGCATTTCCCTTGTGATCAAATATTTTGGCCGAATCAAAATGGATCTTTCCTTTCGTTCCAATCACATGCTCATCCACCTTAGTCCAAGTACCTGGAATATGTCGACATTGACTATTCAAAATTGTTCCATCCGCATATTCATACTCAACAATATGATGATCAAAAATCTCGCCAAAATCCTTTCCTTTTCTTACCTCACGCCCCCCTGTTCCCCGAGCTCTTACCGGATAACCATTTTTGGCCCAGTTGATTACGTCAATATTGTGAATATGTTGCTCCGTAATATGATCCCCACACATCCAATTGAAATAATACCAGTTGCGCAATTGATAATCCATCTCAGTCTGACCTTCTTTACGAGGCTTAACCCAAACGCCATCATTATTCCACCAACAAGATGCCGAAACAATATCGCCAATTTGTCCGTCTTGAACTCGTTTCATCAGTTCCCTATATGAATTTTGATAATGACGTTGCAAACCAACCACCACATTTAATTTCTTTTGCTTGGCTATCTTAGCCGCAGCTAATACACGTTGGATTCCCGCTGGATCTGTAGCCACTGGCTTTTCCATGAAAATTTGCTTTCCTTGAGCCACCGCTTCCTCAAAATAGGGAGGTCTAAATCCTGGAGGCGTAGTCAAAATCACTACATCAGCTAATGCCATTGCCTTTTTATAGGCATCAAAACCTACAAATTTATGATCTTCTGGTACATCTACTTTTTGGCTAATTGGGATTGCTTTCGCTGAAGCATCCTTCGCTCTCGATTTCATCAAATTGTTGTAGCAATCATCCAAACGATCACGGAAAACATCTGCCATTGCAACTAACTTGATATTTTCTTTTGTACTTAATGCCTGAGTAATGGCACCTGTTCCTCGGCCTCCGCAACCAATAATGGCAACTTTAAGGGTATCGCCTACCAGGCTTTGGCCTGCAAAAGCGTTCGATGCCCATGGACTTAAAATTAATCCACTCGCAGCTAAGCCCGACTGCTTAACAAAATCTCTTCTTGAATTTTTCATGTATAAATAGTTTAGATTCTCAATTTAAATATTTTTCAAAAAATGTCCTAATTTCCTGAGTACTTGGCTGTGGGTTAGGTCGAATAATTCTAAAACCAACGAAGGGGGCATCTGCATTCCACCAAATACTTTTAGGTATTTGTGGGTCTCTGCGATTCCAAACTGGGTCTGCAGCAAATCGGGCGGAAGGACTCACTAATACCTTTTCATCTTGAAAATTCCCTCCTCTAACGATTGCATCTGCATATTTATCCGTAAAAATAGGTGACTCTGATTTCTTATATCCTTCCGCATCATAATGATCTAACACCCATTCAGAGACATTTCCCAGCATATCGTATAAACCAAAAGCATTGGGTTTTTTTAATCCCACATGATGGTATTTTTCCTGAGAATTTTTAGCATACCATGCATAATCATCTAAGGGTTCGATGGGATTTTTTTGCCCAGCCTTACACGCATATTCCCACTCTATTTCCGTTGGAATTCGATAGAAAATGCCCGTTTTGACATATAACCATTTACAATACATGATTGCAGAATATTGTTGCATTGAATTGGCCGGAAATCCGCCAACCTTCCCCATACCTAATGTAAAATCAATATAGGGAGGACTTGGCCTCGTAATGGCATCAGGTCCGGTTTTAGCCGGTTTGGGCTCGGGGTCACGCTCCTCCTCAAAAAATAATTGATATTCATCGTAGGTTACTTCTGTTTTTCCCATCCAAAAAGCATTTATTTTCACTTTTTTTTGAGGTCCTTCATCTGCTTTATGCCCTGCATCTTGTGGCGAACTACCTAGTAAAAACTCACCCGCTGGCACAGCCACCATATCAAACGAAACCGTACTTCCCGGAATTATTTGATTATAAGAGCTTAGTTTTTGGGCATTTACAAGAGGGGAAATGAGGAAGGAAAAACAACAAATTAAAAAGTATTTCATGCTACAAAAGGTTACGATTTAGTAAAATGTCTAGTTTGCCAGCGTTGAATTCCCAAACCAGTAAACGAACATTAGGCAATTTTACCAATAATTTTTCAATTTCTCCTATAGGCATTATCGTAGCAGCCGTCGCAAGCCAATCCGCCAACGTCCCATCAGGTGCGATAGCTGTAGCAGAACGTCCATGCGTTAAAGCCATTCCGGTTCTCGGATCTAATACATGCGAATACACTTGATCGCCAATTTTAACTTGTTGGTAGGTCTTCCCTGAACTGGCAATCGAGCAATTTTTCAAATGCAACAGCTGATCTGAAATAGCTGTGCCTCCTGGAATCTCTAAGCCAAGGACCCATTCTCCCCCCACTTTGTCTAATGAAGTCATGGAAATTTTCCCCCCAGCATCCACTAAAACATATGGCCATGAATTATTTATTAAGTGGTCTAAAACTTTTTGCGCCACAAATCCTTTTCCTAAGGATCCAAGGTCTAATTGACACGCTCGATTGGTCAGCCTTAATTTTGTGGAATCCTTTGAGAACTCGATGCATTTTCCCTGAATGGCAACCGCAATTTCCCTAAGCTCCTTTTCATCAGGCAATACGTTATCTTTTCGTGTTTTTCGCCACGCTTGAACCAATCTTCCTAGTTTTACATTTAAAGCCCCATGAGTCAAATCTTCTGCCTGCATCGCGACTTTTAAAATCTCTTTTAACGGAGAATGAATAGGGAAAAACTCTCCCGTTCCGGCTCTTACGTTT
>CANIYB010000241.1 GCA_947471105.1 Cytophagaceae bacterium | reverse complement strand
GTATGAACGGGCTGATTGGGATTCAGGGATTTATTGGCTAAAATATTCGCATCATAAATAACGGTATTGGCGTTTGAGCTTCTTTGTATATAAAATAGGCGGTTGGCCGATGCCGGTGGGATTGGAAAACGCTCTGTAGGAAATGCAACTGCGCTTTGGTGAATCCAAAGGCAAGAAAACATAATCAAGAACGAACGCATCATGAGGTATTATTTTAGGCCTTGTTCCATTTTTTCTACGATTTCTTCCGAGATACCTACGCAAGAAAATCCTCCATCATGGAAAAGATTTTGCATCGTAATTTTTTTAGTCAAATCAGAAAATAAGGTAATAACATAATCGGCACAATCATCGGCGGTTGCGTTTCCTAATGGTGACATTTGGTTTGCATATTCATAAAAAGCATTGAAACCACTAATTCCGGTTCCAGCCGTTGTTTTTGTTGGCGATTGAGATACGGTATTAACGCGAACTCCTTTGGCTTTTCCATAATGATATCCGTAAGAGCGCGCAATAGACTCCAACATGGCTTTTGCTTGCGCCATATCGGTATAATCGGGGAATGATCTTTGGGCTGCGATGTAAGAAAGAGCTACCACAGAACCTCCTTGGGCGATGGCATCTTTTTTCTGAGCGACTTGCATCATTTTGTGAAAAGATAAAGCTGAAACGTCGAGTGATTTTAGGAACCATTCGTAGTTCAAATCGCTATATTCACGGCCTTTTCGGATGTTGGTACTCATGCCGATGGAATGCAAAACAAAGTCGACAGGACCTCCTAAGAATTCCAGGGATTCATCATAAAGGTTTTCTAATTCTTCAATGGACGTAGCGTCTGCGCCGATGATCTTGGCACCGGTTTCTTCGGCTAATTTATTGATTTCGCCCATACGCATGGCTAAGGGTGCATTTGTTAATGTGAAGGTTGCGCCTTCTTCGTGTGCTCTTTGAGCAATTTTCCAAGCAATAGAATCTTCATTTAATGCTCCTGAAATAATACCTCGTTTCCCTTTTAATAAGCCGTACGCCATAGTGTAAAAATTTTCTTGTGTAATCTTGTGATTTTGACATGCAATTAACGAATTTTTTCTTAAAAAATGATCAACATTTTGTGCGCAAAAGGGGTGATATTGGATAATTTGTTGGTATTTTGAAATATTAACGTATCTTTGCATTTGAAATTTGAGAAATGAAGAGGGGTTTTAATCCCTCTTTTTGTTTTCTAGCCCTAGAGAGATGAGTGATTTGAATCAAAAAATTAAAGTTTGGATTGATGATTATGTAGGGAAAGGGCCTATTTTTTTGGTTGACCTACAAGTTACAATAGGCGCAAGGAGAACGTTAATTTCGATATTATTGGATACTGAGGAGGGGGTGACGATCGAAGAATGCGCTTTATTGAGCAGGAAGTTGGGTCATCACATGGAGGAGAACGAATGGATTGAGGAGGCTTATAATTTAGAGGTTTCTTCGCCGGGTTTAGATTATCCATTGACCCATGGCTGGCAGTTTAAGAAGAATGTAGGCCGACAAATTAAAGTATGGTTAGTAGGAGAGGATCCGGTGATAGGAGTTTTAATGGGTTATACGGATGTGGCGGTGGAAGTTTTATTAGAAAAAATGGTGAAGCATAAAAAAGTAGTTGCCAAAGAATCTTCGTGGATTCCCTTGGCGGCAGTAGATAAAATTAAAGTACAGGTAACATTTCAATAAAAAAACGTAAAGATAGCAATGAACAGTGTTGAATTAATTTCGTCATTTTCGGACTTTGCTCGAGATAAGAACATTGACAAACCGACGATGATTTCTGTTTTGGAGGAAGTTTTCAGAACGATGATTCGTAAGAAATTTGGATCAGATGAGAATTTTAATGTCATTATCAATCCTGAGAGTGGTGATTTGGAGATGTGGCGAACTCGGGAGATTGTCGACGATAACTCGGAAGACATTTGGGATTTTGATAAAATTCCATTGGCTGAGGCTAAATTAATCGAGCCAGATTTTGAAATTGGAGAAGAGGTAGCTGAGTTGATTAAGCTGGAGGATTTCGGTCGTCGGGTGGTTCAAACGGCTCGTCAAACTTTGATTCAGAAAATTAAAGATATTGAGAAGGAGAGTTTGTATGATAAGTACAAGGATTTGGTAGGTGAATTGGTGACTTCGGAAGTATATCAAATTTTAGGTCGTGAGTTGATTTTGTTGGATAATGATGACAATGAATTGATTTTGCCTAAGACAGAGATGATTTCTAAAGATCGTTTCAAAAAAGGTGAGACGATTCGTGCGATTATTCACAAAGTGGAAATGGCGAATGGAACACCTAGAATTATATTATCTCGAATTTCTCCGGTATTTTTGGAGCGTTTATTTGAGCAAGAGATTCCAGAAATTTATGATGGAACGATTTCGATTCGCAAGATTGTGCGTGAGCCGGGCGAGCGTGCTAAAGTAGCTGTTGAGTCTTATGATGACCGAATTGATCCAGTTGGAGCTTGTGTAGGGATGAAAGGTTCTCGTATTCATGGAATTGTTCGTGAATTACAGAATGAAAATATAGATGTCATTAATTTTACTGAAAATTTGGAGTTGTTGGTTGCCCGTACGTTAAGTCCTGCGAAGTTGAATTCGATGACCATCGACAAGGAGCGCCGACGTATTTCCGTATTTTTGAATTCTGATCAAGTCTCTATGGCGATTGGTCGTGGTGGACAAAATATCAAGCTGGCTGGTAAATTAGTCGGTTATGAAATCGATGTCTTCCGTGATGTGCCTAAAGATGAGTTGGATGATGAGGATGTTGAATTGTCAGAATTCTCCAATGAGATTGAGGCTTGGGTATTAGCGGAGCTTCATAAAATTGGGTTGGATACGGCTAAGCAAGTATTAGCTTTATCTAAAGAAGAATTAGAGCGTAGAACAGAATTAGAGGAAGAGACGATTGAGGATATTTTATCTATTTTACGTTCTGAGTTTGAATAGGTTTTAGATTAAATTAGATTTATTACATAGTATTTTAATTTTTTATGGCAGAAGAAAAGACAATGCGGTTAAGCCTTGTAGCAAAACAAATAAACGTGGGAACGTCTACGATCCTTCAGTTTCTTTCTGCTAAGGGCCATAAAGTCGACAACAATCCGAATGCGAAATTAAATTTCGAGCAATTGACTTTATTGGCCAATGAATTTGGCGCTAACCAACTTTTGGAAACTCAAGAGGTAGTAAAGCCTGTGGAGGTAGTTGCCGAAATTCCGGTAGCAGAACCGATCATTGAGAAGGTTCCCGAGCCTATTGTAGAGGAGAAAAAGCCTGAACCGGCGCCTGCTCCAGTTGTGGTGGAAGCCGTTGTGGAAGTTCCTCCTGTTGTTGAGGTTCCTAAGGTAGAGACTCCTGTGGTGGAGGAATCGAAAGAGGAAGGGAAGCCAATAGGTTTAAAGGTTTTAGGCAAAATTGAATTAGATAAAAAGGGCCATCAGGTGGCATCAAAGCCAGTGGCTGAGGTGAAGAAAGAGCCAATCCCAGTTGATAATGCTGAGCAAGCAAAGGTCGATAAAGTGGTTGAGGAGCCTGTGAAGGAAGTTGTCCCAACGGTTGACCCTGTTACCGCGGAGCCAGAAATAATAGATATTCAATTAATTGAAGCTAGAGGAGAGACTTTACGAGGTCTAACCGTTTTAGGTAAAATTGAATTGCCGGTTGAAAATGATCGTTCAGGCGGTGGGCATAAGCATAAGCGTAAGCGAATTATTAAGGAGGAGAAAAAACCATTAGCTAATGATGGCGGAAATCGTCCTGCGCCTGCTGGTGGAAACACTCAGAATAAGGGAAAAGATTTTGGTAAAAAACCAGCAGTAGCTGCTCCGGGAGCTAAGCCTCTGTCAAAAGAGGAACTGTCTGACAAAGATATTCAGGAGCAAATTAAGGCTACGATGGCACGTCTACAAGGCGCGTCGGCGAAGCAAAGTTTTGGTGCTGAGAAAAGAAAAGAGAAGCGTAAAGGACGTGCAGAGGCAGAGGAGGCGCGTTTGATGGCTGAGGATGAAGAAGCAAAAGTTTTAAAAGTAACTGAATTTATTTCGGCAAGTGACTTGGC
>CANIYB010000240.1 GCA_947471105.1 Cytophagaceae bacterium | reverse complement strand
ACTCTTGCCAAAGCTGACTTAATCAAAGCTATTTTAATGGAACGTAGAATTGAATTCTTAGCAGAAGGTTTCCGTGCAAATGATGTGCTTCGTCGTGGCGAGCCTTTAAACTCGTTTGGTGCTGGAACCATTATTCAATCTTCAGATCCCCGTTACATATACGGTATTCCGTTAGGAGAAGTTCAAACGAATCCTGCGATTGGAAAATAAGAGTTAGGCAGGTCCTTTAGGATTAGGTCGAATAGAAAAAAGGTGACTCTACGAGTCACCTTTTTTTTATCGGCTTACTACTTAATTTTTATACCTCGATATCGCTTTGTAGAAGATATGGGTAAGCAAATTATTCGTAATAGGATTTTATCATTTCAAAGGTTTATGCGAATGCTTGAAAATAACATAAACCTTTGAATGATTTGATTACCAAATTTTAATTCGGTCTTCAGGTTTCTTGTATAATTTATCCCCTGGTTTTACATTAAATGCTTCATACCAAGCATCCATATTGACTGGAGTTCCAATGGTCCTATATTGACCAGGGGAGTGAGGATCTGTTTTGATCATTTGAGCTGCCATCTCTGGTCTTGAAGCTCCTCTCCAAACTTGAGCCCATGCCAAAAAGAATCGTTGGTCTGGAGTCAAACCGTCAATTTTCTTTTTTGATTGTCCTTGCTTCGTCATTTTAAATGCTTCGTACGCAATATTCAATCCTCCTAAGTCTCCGATGTTTTCTCCCATCGTAAACTTTCCATTCACATGAATGGTGTCTACCACCGTATACTGATCAAATTGAGCACCTAATTGGACCGTTTTAGCTTTAAACTTAGATAAATCTTCAGGCGTCCACCAGTTTCTTAAGGTACCATCATTGTCGTATTGGCTTCCTGAATCATCAAATCCATGTGACATTTCATGGCCAATAACCGCAGCAATACCTCCATAATTGATCGCATCATCCGCATCTGCTGAGAAAAATGGGAATTGCAAAATACCTGCTGGAAAAACAATCTCATTCATCGTTGCACTATAATACGCATTAACCGTCGGTGGTGTCATGCCCCATTTAGTCCGATCTACTGGTTTCCCAATTTGGTTTATGTTGTCATTGTATGCCCAAATACTGGCATTCTTCATGTTTTGATAAAAGGAGTCAGCGGATATGTCTAATCCTTCATAAGTTTTCCATTGGTCCGGATAACCAACTTTAGGAGTAAACGCATTTAGTTTGTCTAGCGCTTTCTTTTTAGTGGTTTCCGACATCCAATCGAGTCTGTTTATTCGATTAGCGAAGGCAGTTCGCATATTAACTAGCAATTCTTTCATGCGTTCTTTTGCCTCTGGTTTAAAGTACTTGGCTACATACAATTGACCCAAAAGTTCACCTATCGTTCCATCCGTCAGGGTGGACATACGTTGCCAACGAGGAGTTTGGGTTTCTTGACCACTTAAGAATTTAGCATAGTCAAAACTCGCCTTCACAAATGGACTACTTAAATAGGATGCTGATCCTTTTAAAATATTCCAAGTTAAATAGGATTTCAAATTTTCAATGGGCGTATCGGTTAACACATTGTTTACCTCAACTAAATAATTGGGTGCGCCGACTAAAATGGAATCTTGAGGAGGTATGCCTAATAATTTGAATTGCTCATTCCAAATGATGCTAGGCGTTTTCTTTTGAAAATCAGCCAACAAGAATTTGTTGTACGTTTTATAAGGATCACGCATTTCAACACGCGCCATTTGTGCAGTGGCAAGCCTTTTTTCCAACAAGAAAATTTGTTCTGCATTGGATTTAGCTTGATTGGTAGGTGTACCGATCAACTCAAATAATGCTGTGATGTATTTTTTAAATGCTTCTTGGATCTTCAATGTACGTGCATCAGTCTTTAAATAATAATCACGATCGGGCATTGAAGTCCCTCCTTGGCCAAATTGAGGCACCATTTTTTTTACATTTTTCCGATCTTGGCCTACATAAAATCCAAAGAAGGGAGAACCTAATCCCTGCGTTTTAAATCGCGCTATTTCTCTCAATACATCTTCTCTACTTTGTATATCCTGGACCTTTTTTAAATCTGATTTAATAGGATCAAATCCCAAAGATTCAATTCTAAGGCTGTCCATAGACGCTGCATAAAAATCAGCAACTCTTCTTTCCACAGACCCTTTTGCTAGCGATTTTTGCTTGGCTACGGTCTCTTCTAGAATGAGTTTAACGGCCTTGATGTTAAAATCCCTTATTTCATTGAAACTTCCCCATCGAGTTTCTTTGGCAGGAATTGGATGATTTTTTACCCAAATGCCATTGGAATATTCGACGAAATCATCTCCAGGTTTAACGGAGAAGTTCATATTCCCTCTATCTATAAATTTGAAATTCTGTGCGGAAATAGTATTTGAAAATAATATTCCAACCGATAATGCTAACAACGAAAACTTTTTCTTCATATTTTAGTTTTTTAATGATTCGACAAATTAAATAAGTTTCAAACTTTTAAACTACCAACATGAGGAAATTGTTACTGATTATCTGCAGCATATTTTTTTTAGGTTATCATTCATTTGGTCAAAATCAAGTCTTTAAGCCTTTGACCCATGAAATAATGACAAAACTTAAAAAAGTGGGTATCCCTGCAATTTCGCCTGATGGCAAATGGGTTGTCTACAGCCAAGTAGAAACTTCCTATAATTTGGACGAACAAACATCGGATTTATGGTTGGCCCACACCGATGGGAAAACAAGTCCCAGAAGAATTACCTCTTCCAAAAGTGGGGAGGATAATTATTTTTGGTCACCTTCTGGAGATAAAATTTATTTTACTGCCAAAAGAGATGGCGATGAAGCGCCCCAACTGTATTCACTGCCATTGAATGGGGGAGAAGCGCAAAGGATAACGACAATTTCTACAGGTGTTTCTGCTGCAAAATTATCCTCGGATGGTCGTTGGTTAGCCTTCACATCTCGCGTGTTTCCTTCCGCGTTTACGGATTCTTTGAGTAAGAAAATGGCGGATGATAAGAAAAAAATCAAAGCGAAAGCACGCGTGTATACCTCATTCCCTGTTCGTTATTGGGACTCATGGTTGGACGAGAAACAAGCGCACATTTTCGCAATGGATTTGTCAGCTAGCGGTTCCCAACCCGTTAATTTATTCAAAGATGTTTCCCTAGTCAAATCTCAAGGTTTTAACTTAGGTACATTTTCCTTTGCACCGGACAATAAATCCATCGTTTTTTCTGCCAGTACTGATTATAATACGACGGCATATCAATCGTCAACGTCCAATTTATTTCAAGTCAATATTCAGGGGGGCAAAGAAACCCAATTAACCTCCGATGGGATTGATTATGCCACAGTAGATTTTTCAAGCGATGGCCGTTTTTTAATTACTTCTGGATCTGAAAATGGAAATAAGCTCTACTATATAAACCGACTTTTCAGATATTCATGGCCTGCGATGAACGGTAAAATGGAGTTGGCAGCCAAATTAGATCGACCCATGAACGATTTTAAAATTTTCGGGTCAGATATTTTGGCCAGTATCGAAGATCAGGGGGTGGACAGAATTATTAAAATTTCGATTGGTTCAGGTGAAACCATTCCGGTATTAGGTGGCCAAATGGGTTCTTATACAGCGGTTTCACCGGCGAGTGGAGGGAATTTTGCTTTCACGTACCAGCATTTAGGTGCTCCCCCAGAAGTATTTGCTTTCACTGAAGGCCAACAAATACCCATCTCAAAAAGCAATGACAAGGTGCTTTCAGCTTTAGACATTCCAAGGCCGGAAATAATTTGGACAGTAACGAGTAGGGGTAAAAAAGTAAGAAGCTTTGTACTGAAACCAGCGGGCTTTGATCCGAATAAGAAATATCCATTGTTTGTGTTAATGCATGGAGGACCTGCAATTTCGATTAAAGATAATTTTGGGTATCGCTGGAATGCTCATATTTTAGGTGCACCGGGCTATGTGTTAATCATGACGGATTATACAGGTTCCACGGGATATGGCGAGAAATTCACACAGGATATTCAGTTGGATCCATTTCGCGGACCAGGAAATGAGATTTTAGAGGCTGCGGCAGATGCGATT
>CANIYB010000239.1 GCA_947471105.1 Cytophagaceae bacterium | reverse complement strand
TTTTGCTATTTGAAAGAAAACTGCCACCTCTTCTACTAGGCCAATGATTTACGAGTATATGTATCCACTCTCCATCTAGTCTTCCTTTTACATATAAGATATCTCTTGTTGCATAATCATTGAAATGTTTTGAATCGGTTAATGAGTAGGGTTTATATTGATAGGGTTCAAAATAGGACGGATTGTAAATCAAGGCAACATCTACTCCTCGTTGGTCTTTTGAATCAAAATGCAAATATTTATAATGATATTTTTGCAAGAGTGGTTCTGCAACTAATTTATCCAAAACCAACTTATTCTCAATTTCTACCACACCCATTATTGCAATGCCATTGCTTTTCTCCATTTTCCCAAGACCATAAATAACTTTTGCAAGATGATTAGACTTTGTTGCATAAGCTATACTGTTATAGTTTTTTTGACTACTTGGTAAAAAGTCTTCATCAATGACTTTTATTTGATCAGTGGTGTCGTAAAAATTTTCACAATTATAAAAACTTACAATAATACTTTGTGCAGAAAGCTCATTTAGCATTAGTGTAAATAGGGGTATTAAATATTTTTTCATGTTGGACTAATTTTTCAGTAAGTATATATAAAAGACGAATTTGAATATTGCGTATTTGCCGAAAGAATTTGAATTGATAAAAAATACAAATTGTGTTTTCAAAAATGCAATATGGGGTTTATACGAAAATTGTTTTTATCGTTTTTCTTTTTAATAGTCATTCAATCTGCTTATGCTCAAAATGAAGAAGAGATAACAAAGCAATGGGTGTATGATGAGAATGAGAGAACTTATAATTGGGTACCCACCTTACTAAAATCTAATAAAAACATTCTAAGCAGTATTTCTCAGTTTAATGGGTATGTATTTAATTGGATACCAAGAGGGCAGTCATATAATAACAGTACAATTATTGATGGGATAAATTGGGCAACAAATTTAAATGGATGGAACGCCTCTTTTTCATATACAGGCATGTATAAAATCTTTCATCAAAAGCAAAGTGATGAAAATTTAGCGTATTCTAGCGAAGGTTATAGTAAAACTTATAGAACAAGTTATTTAACTACTAATTCGAATTTATTCAAAAAGGGATGGCAATTGCATACCGGATTTTCTAATGCATCCTATATGAATGAAGGACATATTCAATATAGTGCGGCAGGCAATCGAAATGAATGGAGCTTGCATTCTTTCTTAGTTTTTCAAAACACACCCAATGGATTTTCACCTAGTGGGTTTAAAAAAATAAAAGGAGCTTCCTTTAGTTTCGATAAATTTTTTAAAAATAAACAATCTGTAGGCGTCACCCTCTGGTGGAATCAGACAAGTCAAGGCAAGCAGGCCCCATCTGTTTTAGAAGCTTATACATTATCTCATCAAAGAAACTATAATCCAAGTTGGGGTTGGCTAGAGGGGCAAGCTTATTACCCCAATAGTAAATACACGAATGTGCCTGTGCTTAGCATTAGATATGAAAAGAATTGGTCGGAGAAGGCTACTGTTCAAATAAATTTAGGGCTGGCTGTAGGAGAACAAGGAACTTCCCAATTAGATTGGACATCTACAGCAGATCCTAGGCCCGATTATTATCGTTATTTGCCTAGTTATAGTAAGGATAGTAGTATGAGAATTCAATTAAATAAATGGTTTGAAGCAAACCCACAAGCCCTACAAATAAATTTTGATCGAATTCAAAAAATTAATAAAGCTTCAATTTCAAAAAGATCTTTTTATATCATTAATAAAAATGTCTCAAATATAATTTCAGCGCATGCATCTGCTATTTATAAATTTCAATTGAATAATTATTGGAGTACGAATGCTGGAGTAGAAATTGCTAAAGATAAAATTCATTATTTTAATGAAGTTGATAATCTTTTAGGCGGGCAGTTTTTTTACAATTACAATGGCTGGGTGATAGATGATGGACTTGTAAATAGTTTTCAAAATAATATACAAAGTCCTGACCAAAAAATTAAAGAAGGGGAGAGATGGGGTCCTAATTATGAGTTGCAGTCTTTGCAGGCAACGAGTTGGTTACAAGTTAAAAATACAAGTCCAAGATGGGAATTCTCCACTGGGCTCAATTATGCTACTGACTTGTTTCAGAGAAATGGGTTTAACCAAAATGGACTTTTTATAAATAATTCCCTAGGATCATCTTCTATTTTTTATTTCCCTAGTGTAGGGTACAAGGGAGAAGTTTTATATAAAATTTCAGGTCGTATTTATGCAAGATCAATTTTTTTTAATCAACAATATGCTCCTAATGCATCTAATGTATTTTTAGACCCTTCCTTGCATAGTTTTCAAACACCTTTTTTATTACCTCTTTTAAAAAATGGAATTGATCTTAGCCTTTATTTCAGAGGTGTTGATACTAAAATTATGTTAAGTGCTTATTACCAAAGAGTAAAGAATGAATCAGAAAAAAGATTTTTTTATCATGATAAGTACAACTCTTTTGTTTATGGAGTAGTAGGTCAAAAGGAAAGTGTTTATCAAGGGCTCGAGTCTTCTGTGGAGACCTTGCTGTTTAATTTACTACAACTTGAAATATCTATTAATATTGGAAAATATTTTATTTCTAACAATCCTTTGTATGAAATTTTATTAGCCAATGATATATATAAAGTGGAGTCTGGCCTATTGAGATTAAAAAACTTGCCTGCTACAACAAGTCCTGAAATAACTGAAGCTGTTTCAATACAAATGCAACCTACTTATACAACGCGTGTTTCCATAACAGGTATTTATGCAGCAAAAAGAGCGATTAGTTATGATTATTATAGGCGTTCTGCCTCAGTGCTCGATCCATTATCTGCCCAAAAGCAATATGCAAGCCTTCATGAGGTCCCTTATTTGCCAAACCAATTTGTTTTAAATGCTTCTTTTTCAAAATCATTTAATCTAAAATACGGAAATCGAAAAATACCTATTTACTGCAATTTTAGTTTTAAAAATTTACTCGGCACTCTTATTCCAGTATTAGTATTCGAACAATCGCGTTTCGATTATATTAATTTAAATCCAAATAAATACCCCTATAAATATTTATATGACCAAGGCGTCACCTATGCTGTTGGTATTCAATTACAAATACAATAAATTTATGAAAATTAAAACCACCGTAACTACTTTTATTGCTTCAATAGCAATTGTTGTATTCTTTTTTTCAGCTGCCTGCCTAAAGCAGTCTGCCTATGCACAGCCAGTAAGTGGTAATGATACAGATTCAATAATTAGCATAAGGGCGTTTAGAAAATTACATTCGATTGGGAATGTGGAGTCCATTACTAAATCAATGGCTTTGGAAGCTACTATTGTGGCTAATGACGAGCACGATAACTTATATAAATCAATTAGTATACAGGATACATCTGGTGGAATAATAATTAGTATAGATGGCAGCTCCTTGTATCAAACCTATCCTGTTGGAACAACCATAAGAATACATTTACAAAATTTATTTCTAACTGATTATAGAAGGATGTTACAAGTAGTAGCATCTGTAGATACAAGTTCTGGGCAATTAGTAACCACTGGTATACCAGCATCTTTGTTATCTAAGTATATCAAAGTTGTTAAAGAAAATACCAATGTAATTCCTTTGTTAGTCTCTTATAAAAATTTAGCAGATAGCTTGCAAGGACGACTTATTAAAATATCGAATGTTGAATTTTCTGCAGCCGATACTAATTTAACTTACGCAGACAAGAAAAATAAAATTGGCGCTAGTAGAAGTTTGAAATTTTGTACTGGAGGAACCATTTATCTTAGGACCAGTGGCTATGCCGATTTTGCTGGTATTTCTATACCTAAAAATAATGGGGATATCGTTGGTATTTATTCTGTTTACAATTATGAAAAGCAGTTATTATTAAGAGACACAAGTGACATTTTGTTTAGGGGGAAGCGCTGTACTGGCGCAGCCTGGCTCAAAAACTAGCCTCATTCGGCTAATTGGTTGACAGCTTGGCAGAATTTGGGCTTTGGTACCCTGTTTGCTAGTATAGAGCTAAACAACAGAACTATGCAAAAAGGTCAAATTAGAGTTCAGACAGAGAACATCTTTCCTATCATTAAAAAGTTCCTTTACA
>CANIYB010000238.1 GCA_947471105.1 Cytophagaceae bacterium | reverse complement strand
TAGGGTTTTTAGGCATCTTTAGATTGCCCTTTTCGGATTCACATCGATCTGAAATCGCTGCCTTATTAGGCCTCATCGTCTTTGGCATAATCATTTTTTCCATCGTTCGAGTATGGAGAAAACAAACCTTCCAATCCCTCGCTTTTCCCTTTTTAATCTATGCGCAAATCATGGCTACAGGCGCCTTAATTTGCATCGGACGTTTTCAAATGGGGGATATCCTGGACATTGCTATTTCCGAACGTTTTTTCACCTATGGCCTGATTGGGCTCGTGCTGTTATACCTCATTCTGATCCATCCATTTGAATTTTTACGTCGCTCATGGACGCCAGGTTTACTGATAGGCTTTGTATTTTTCTTGACCTCTACCTATTTTTCAATCATCCCAACGAAAGCGATTTCATTGCGATTGCAAGCTGATCTAATCAACACCTTTTATCAAAAAAAATCAAGCGCATATGAGGGGCAAATCTATGATTTCAATTTGCTCCATAATCCCAAATATTATCGTTTTCCAGACGCAAAAATCCCTTCCCTTTCCTCGATCCAAGAGGGGATGAAAAATGCCTCGACATTCAAAATTACTGGAGAATATTCCTACCGAACCAAAGGGAATATCCGAGCAATTTATTTTGAAAATTTGCCTTTGAAAAAAGAATATGATCGTTTTTTAATCATTCGATCTATTCAGGATCCAAAGGTATTTACCTGTAGCGCATTAACGTATGATGAAAAACCATTAGGTCCTAAAATGGCCAATGTATGGCTTCCCAAAAATTTCATTTTAGCTGGAAATGAATATTATCTTTTTTCAATGGATCATAAAAAGGTAGTCGACGTGCTTAAACTGGACGGCGAACCCACGCGTTTAGAATGAAACAAAAACACGTTTTATGGATCATTTTAATGGCAAGCATTCCTGCCATCTTGCACTTTGCAAAGCTTACCCATTTGCTCATTAATTTCCCGTCATTTGGGGACGACTTCCAATATCTGCAATTAGTTGAATTCATTCAACATCATTCATTTTTTGAAAATGTAGAGGCCATTTTCCAACCCCATAATCAAATTCATCGGATTGCTTATGGCCGACTCATCATGCTTATTTCCTATTGTTTTATGGGATTTATTGATTTCAAATGGATGACCATCCTCGCGAATCTTCAGCTTTTAGCCATCGCCATCCCAATTTTACTTTACTTAAAAAAGGAAAAGTATTCGCTTTGGCACATGGTTCCCATATCATTCATCTTGTTTTCTAGCTATGGCAACCTAGATAATTTTGGTTTCATCGGCGTTTCCCAGCACACAGGATCCATGCTGTTTCTCGTCTGGATTTCCTATGGCCTGATGTACGCAGAAAATAAATTATGGGTATTATTTTTAGCCTTAGCTTATCCCTTTGTTTCCACGGAGGGACTTGCCTTCTTGCCCATTGTTGCCTTTGTATTATGGAAAAACAAATCGAGCCTAAGCTATTATTTTGCCGGCGCTGCTTTACTCGTCATTCTCATATATGTTTCCGGGCTTTCCTTTTCTGAAAAAACCCAGGCCACTAATACGTCTGTTTTAAGCTATATAATGGCTTTTTTCAGCTTTTTAGGGCTATTTATGATTAAAATCTCGGATACGTATGTGGGCCTTATCAATATGTCAGCCGGTATTTTACTCTGTATCATCTTGCTCTATGGGATAAAAAAGGGATATATTCGACTAATCTCTTTTCCCATTTTATTGATCACCCAAATTATTTTTGTTGGCATTTTAATTTGTGTCGGCCGATCAAGCCAAGGCGATTTGGTATCTGTTGTTAATTCCGAACGTTTCCTTTTTTATGGGATTATCAGTTTAATTGGGCTATATTTAAGTTGCCTCAGCATCCCCATTTTTTCTAAAAGCCTGATCCCATTAACGGGATTAGCCATCACTTTTTATATCCTAAGTTATTTTTATTCGCTGGATACCTTAGAAAATATGCATTTGAGACTACGCTCAGATGTTAATAATGCGCATCATAATGCTCCATTTTCTAGCTATTCCATCTCGCCTTTAGACTATGAATTGATTAATCATTGCAGCTATTATCACCTGCCAAAAGACGAGATAATCTCCTTAGATACAGCTCAAATTTCCTCGAACCTTAAACCCATAAAAATAAAATCGATTGATTCCTTGGGTTCTGGAAAATACCACATCAGCCTAAAAAACCCTTTAATAAACGAAAATAAAAACAGAACCGTTTTTGCATTATTGGTCGACCGGAAACAAAAAACCAAATGGATAATCAGTCCATTATTCAATAATAAAACAGGAAGAACACCCTTTTTTAAAGTTCATTTTGATTCTCAAAATCAACTCATTAATTTCGAATTATACATGATGGAGTTGACCGGTGCAAATAAAATGGCCCCCATCGCAAACCTAGTTTTATAAATTTTTATTGTAAAACTCCTACCTTTGAAAATCTAAAATTTAACCCCCTAAAAATGAAATTCCTTACACACGTCCCGGCCGCAATCTTAGCCTTTTTATTCTTATTTGGGGGCCTCAGCTTCTTTTTTCCATTGGTACCAGTACCCCCCATGACCGGAAATTCATTCACTTTTTTCAATCTTTTGGGAACTACAGGCTATATGGCTGTTGTCAAAATATTGGAAATTATGGGAGGTGTATTAATCATCTTGCCCACAAAGCGAGCCTTGGCAACGCTCATTTTAGCGCCCATTTCCGTCAATATTTTTCTTTTTGAAATTTGTATGATAGGTATTCCTGGAATCAGTATTTTACTCATCGCGTTGATCGGCCTTGTCATCTACCAAGAAAAACAGAAATTTATGGCATTGATATAAAGCCTGAAAAGGCATTAAAAAATTAGCCTAGCAAAAACTTTTTGAATCCTTCAAAATCCGTCCCCAACAGGATGGATTTTTTTTGCTTGTCCAGCAACTCAGATAGTCGCAAGGGAACAGGAACTTTTCCGCCGATCACCGCCTCGACGGTTGGCAAAAATTTAGCATAATGGGCCGTCGACAAAACGACTCCAGTAACCTTTTCGCCGCACTCTTTTTTATATTGCAATAGCCCATCATAACCCACCGCAGTGTGCGGACACATGATGTAACCTGTTTTTTCATGCACCTCAGCCATTCTTTTTTTGGTTAAATCATCATCTGTAAAATAGCCTTTAACCAACTGCTTTATTTCGTCCAAAACTCCCCCAGAAAGAATTTGCATCCGCACAAAATTCGATGGACTTCCTACGTCCATCGCATTGGAGATGGTTTCAACACTAGGTTCCGGATGATACACACCGGTCGACAAATAATCGGGAACTGGATGGTTTTCATTACAAGCCGCGACAAACGCTTTGACCGGTAAACCCATTTGATACGCCATCAAACCCGCACTCAAATTTCCAAAATTTCCCGAAGGCACACTGAACACCAAAGGATCCGATAAGCCCTTTCTTTTCGCCTCCGCATAGGCCGCAAAATAATAAAACGACTGAGGAATTAAGCGCGCTATATTAATCGAATTAGCCGAAGCCAAATTAAACTTGGCCCGTAAATCCGCATCCAAAAAGGCTTGCTTAACTAATCGTTGGCAATCATCAAAAGTCCCCTCAATCTCCAAAGCCTCCACATTTCCCCCTAACGTCGTCAGCTGCATTTCCTGGATATCCGAAACTTTGCCCGATGGATACAATATAGTCACCGATATCCCAGGCGTATTAAAAAAGCCTTGAGCTACCGCTCCCCCCGTATCCCCAGAAGTCGCTACTAAAATCCGAATTTCTCTCTGATGTTTGACCAAATAATGCGACATGACTGCCGCCATAAATCGGGCACCAAAATCCTTAAAGGCCATCGACGGACCATGAAATAATTCCAAAATTTCCACTCCTGGCTCCAATGAAAATAAGGGCGCCTCAAAGTTCATCGAACTCGCAATAATCGACTTTATTTCCGCTTCACTTAAATCGTCTGCCAATAAATTAGTACATACCGCCTCCGCAATTTCCACCAAGGATAAATCCTGTATCGTATCAAAAAACGAATCCGGCAAACGCTTAATTTCAGTAGGCATATATAGCCCATTATCCGGAGGTAAACCTCTG
>CANIYB010000237.1 GCA_947471105.1 Cytophagaceae bacterium | reverse complement strand
TTTTTAGGATCACTCGAAATGGAGATTTTGATCTAGTGGAGCATGAGGACACGGAAACAGATTTTGTGGACGAGATAAAAAAGAAAATTAAAGACCGACGATTAGGCCGAGTGACACGTGTAGAGGTGGAGCAGGAGCATTCTGAATTCTTATTGGGAGAGATGTTGAAACGCTGGTCTTTAGAAAAGTCTGATATCTTTGTTAAGACAGCCATTTTAGATTTTACTTCCTTTTGGCAGATATTAAAGCATTCGGAATTTAAAGGTCAAATGGCAGTAAACCCGCCCGTAGTACCTCCTTTAGGTTTAAAATCCATTCAAATTGGCGATATTTTTGACACGATGAAGCGGGGAGATATCCTCTTGCATCATCCTTACAATAATTTCGAACCGGTTATACAGCTATTAGAACAAGCGGCAGACGATCCCCATGTGTTGGCGATTAAAATTACCTTATACCGTATTTCAAAAAATTCAAGAATTGCGAGTGCTTTATTGCGTGCAGCTGAACAAGGCAAACACGTTTCGGTTCTCTTTGAAGTGAAGGCGCGTTTTGATGAAGAGAATAACATTCGTGAGGCAACTAGGCTTCAAAAAGCGGGTTGTTTTGTGATTTATGGCATCCCTGGTTTGAAGACGCATACTAAATTATTGCAAGTGATTCGGAATGAGGGTACGCATGTGATGAGTTATGCTCATTTATCTTCTGGGAATTACAATGAGGATACGGCTAAATTGTATACGGATTTAGGTTTGTTGACAACTGACATTCGAATCACGCAAGATATCGCCGAGTTCTTCAATGTAATTACGGGGCATTCTATGCCTACGCATTATGAGCATTTAATTACGGCCCCTCGTGACATGCGAAACCGTTTGATTGAGATGATTGAACATGAGGTCGACAATCACAAAGCGGGTTTACCCGCAGGAATTTGTTGGAAAATCAACTCGTTGCAAGATACGCTCACCATGGAAGCGCTTTATAAAGCTTCTAAGGCTGGGGTTCCTATCTTGTTAATTGTTCGGGGAATTTGTTGCTTAAGGCCACAAAGACCCGGTTTATCGGAAAATATTTACATCAAATCCATTGTAGGTAATTATTTGGAGCACACTCGAATTTTCTATTTCCATAATAATGCAGATCCAAAAGTTTATGGTGGTTCCGCGGATGTCATGGTGCGAAGTTTTGATCGACGAATAGAATCTTTATTTGAGTTGGTTAATTCGAGAGCAAAAAACTTGGCAATAACCATTTTAAATTGGAATTTGCGTGACACGGTTAATTCCTATGAGATGCAAGAGGATGGAAATTATTGGAAGGTGGAAAGCGATGAGCCCTTTGATATTCATCAAGAATTTTATCATTTAAAAGAGGATGATTTAGTGGACTTGGTTCCATTTGAGAATTATACATTAAATTTAGAAACTAAGGAATAAAAAATACACCAACGAACTTAACATACATGGAACGATTTACTGGCCTTTTGGGTATAGTGCTGATTTTAGGAGTAGCTTTTTTAATGTCGAATAATCGCAAAGCCATTAATTATCGAACCGTAGGTGTAGGTTTATTATTGCAAGTTCTCTTAGCGGTCTTTATTCTTAAGACCACAGTGGGTCAATCGCTTTTTCAATGGCTTGGGGATAGCATTAATACGCTATTGGGTCAAGCGGATAAGGGGGCACTTTTTGTGTTTGGCTCGCTTGTTGATCGCAATTTAATGACGAAGGCCTTTGGTCCTGGTAATGATTATATTTTCTTTTTCAAAGTGGTTCCCACCATCATTTTTGTGGCCGTTTTAGTGAACATGTTTTATCATTTGGGAATTTTACAACGCATTGTATCGACCATGGGAAAAGGAGTTCATTGGTTGATGGGCGTGAGTGGTGCGGAGGCCTTATCAAATGTGGCATCTACTTTTGTAGGCCAGGTGGAGGCTCAAATCATGATTAAGCCTTATTTGAAAAACATGACTAAATCAGAGTTAATGGCTTCCATGACAGGTTCTTTCGCTTGCATCGCGGGTGGAGTCATGGCCGTTTATATATCTTTAGGAGTTCCTGCAGCGTATTTATTGGCCGCCAGTTTAATGGCTGCTCCAGGTGCTTTAGTGATTTCAAAAATCATATTCCCTGAAACTGAAAAGTCGGAAACGGAGGGTGAAGTAAAACTGTCCATTGAAAAAACGCATGCTAATTTAGTGGATGCCATTGCCGCCGGAGCGAGTGAGGGGTTAAAAGTAGGCTTAAATGTTATAGCTATGTTGATTGGTTTTATCGCGCTAATCGCTTTGGTGGATTTAGGTTTGGGGCATTTGGGTGGATTAATCAACATGCCTACTTTATCGATGAATTTAATTTTGGGAAAGGTGTTTTCTGTATTTGCCTTTGCTATGGGGGTTCCGGCCGTCGACATTGAGGTGGCTGGTGCTTTAATGGGCAAGAAAATGGTTGTCAATGAGTTTGTGGCTTATTTGGATATGGTTAAAATCAAAGATACGTTAAGCCCCAAAACCATTGCCATCACTAGTTTTGCGTTATGTGGCTTTGCTAATTTTTCTTCGGTCGCCATCCAAATTGGCGGAATAGGGGAGTTGGCCCCAACTCGCCGGTCCGACTTAGCCAAATTAGGTTTTAAAGCTTTAATTGCTGGAACCTTAGCTTCCTATCTATCTGCCACTTTAGCTGGTTTACTCTTGTAATATGCGCATTGATCCCGAAACCGTTGAGCGAATTAAGCAAGCGGCTGCGGTGGCAGACGTCATCGGGGACTATGTGACCGTTAAAAAAAAGGGGGCTAATTATTGGGCTTGTTGCCCTTTTCATGGAGAAAAAACTCCTTCTTTTTCTATCTCGCCGAGCAAAGGAATTTATAAGTGTTTTGGTTGTGGCAAAGCAGGCGATTCAGTTCGTTTTGTCATGGATATTGAAGGGCTGGGTTATGGGGAAGCCCTGAGGCATTTGGCTAAAAAATATGGCATTGACATCCAAGAAGAGGAGATGACCGATGATCAGATTTTGCGTCAAAATGAACGAGAGAGTTTGTTCATCATGCTAGATTATGCCAAAGAATTTTTCAAAAAACAATTATACGATACGGAAGAAGGGAAGTCTATTGCCCTGCCATATTTTAAAGAAAGAGGTTTTTCGGATTCTACATTACAAGCGTTTGATTTAGGATATAGTCCAGAGGCTTGGGATGCTTTATTGAAATCTGCGCTGAAGCAAGGATTCTCTCAAGAGATTATTGAGAAGGCGGGTTTGGTCACACAGAAAAATGAGGAGGGTAAAGTATATGACCGATTTAGAAATCGGGTTATTTTCCCTATTCACAATGTTTCGGGTAAAATAATTGCTTTTGGTGCGCGTATTTTAAGAAATGATGCAAAGTCTAGCCAGGCAAAATACCTCAACTCCCCTGAGACAGAGGTCTACCATAAATCATCAAGTCTTTATGGAATACATCAAGCAAAAAATGAATTAAGGAGGTTGGACGTGTGTTACTTGGTGGAGGGATATACCGATGTGATTTCATTGCATCAGGCGGGCATAAAAAATGTGGTCGCTTCTTCAGGTACTTCCTTGACCATTGAACAAATAAAATTAATTGGGCGCTTTACCCAACATATTACCGTTCTGTATGATGGGGATTCTGCTGGGATAAAAGCAGCATTAAGAGGAATGGACCTTATTTTGGAAGAGGGTTTGCAAGTTAATTTAGTCGTTTTCCCGGAAGGTCAAGATCCTGATAGTTATGTTCGAAAAATTGGATCAGAGGCTTTTGTTGAGTACATCAAAAAAGAATCTAAAGACATTATTTCATTTCAGGCCAATTTATTTTTGCAAGAGGCCGGTGATGATCCGTTTAAAAGATCTGAATTGATTAAAGAAATGGTGTTGAGCATTTCTAAGATTCCTGATGCGATTCAACGAAGTCTATTTATTCAGAAAACATCTTCTTTAATGCGCTTGGAAGAAGATGTGTTGCTGGCCGAAATGAATAAAATTCATTTAAAGAATTTAAAGCAACGAGGGGGTGCCAATTCACAATCGGGTTCCGCGCCCATTTCGAGCCAAGAATTTTCTGAAGTCCAAAATTTGATTGAACCTGTTTCAG
>CANIYB010000236.1 GCA_947471105.1 Cytophagaceae bacterium | reverse complement strand
TGTACAAAAATTTCAATGTCCGTGGGCATTACTTGGCCTATAGTCACCTCAAATTCATGAATTTCATCATGCACGCGGTTTAAATCCCAATACCGAGGAAGCGTTAAATGGCAATCTATATGCAAATCTCCTCCATATTGCTGAACCCTGAGGTTATGTAAATCAATCCATTCTTGTTTTTTATTGGAAACAATCCATTGGATAACCTTTTGAAACACTTCTGGATTTGTTTCATCCATCAAAGCCGCTATGGCCTCACGAATTAAATTAAGGCCTTGCCAACACATAACACTGGCAAATATCAAGGAAGCAATGGAGTCAATCCAAAATAAATTAGTCACATAGGTAATAACCAAAGCCACGACAACAAAAACCCCATTCAATGCGTCGAGTTTAAGATGCTTGCCATCTGCCACAATAGCAGGAGAATGAGCGGATTTCCCTTGGCTAACTAAATAATATCCGAGTATACCATTAATCGTGGCAGAACTTAAAGAAATCATTATGCCTAAGTCTAAGCTTTTTAGTTCCGGCCGCGCATATAAGTGTTGCCATGCGTGTAAAAAAATATACAATGCCGCTAATAAAATTAAAACTCCTTCAAGACCCGATGCAAAAAATTCAACTTTCCCATGCCCATAAGGATGATTTAAATCACGAGGTAACGATGCTAAATAAATGGAATAATAAGCAAATGCTGCCGCAACGACATTGACAATAGACTCAAGCGCATCTGTCAGCAAAGTAGTAGAACCACTAGCATAGTAGGCATAAAATTTAGCGCCCATGATCGCCAAACTGACTAAAAATGACAAAATGATTAAACGTTGCTTCATCCTTGATTAAAAAGTCTACAAAGATAGTATTTTTGCAGCATGGAAAATAAAGAGAATCCCTGGAAAACGATAAGTAATACCCATGTGTATGAAAACCCTTGGATTAAAATTGAACATCATGAGGTAATTAACCCAAATGGTAATCCGGGCATTTACGGAAAAGTTTGCTTTAAAAACATCGCGGTATCCATTGTGGCTTTGGATCATGAGAATCATGTGTATTTAGTGGGCCAACATCGATATACGGTGGATGTCTATTCATGGGAATTGCCAGAAGGGGGTTGTTTAATTTCAGATCAAGAAGATCCATTGGAAGCAGCAAAACGAGAACTGTTGGAAGAAACAGGCTTAAGTGCTCATCAGTGGACATTAATGGGTGAAATTTTTCTCAGTAATTCGGTCACCGATGAAAAAGCTTACATGTATTTAGCCACAGAATTAAGTCAAAACAAATCTAATCCTGAGGATACGGAAAAACTAGAAATTAAAAAATTACCTATCAGAGAAGCGATTGAAATGGCGCATAATGGCGAAATAAAAGATTGCCTTAGCGTGGTGAGCTTATTAAAGGTCCCACGATTTCATCAATTCTAACTCTGCATAATCCGTTAAATCATATTTGACAGGAACGATGCTGACAAAATTATCTGAAAGGGCATCTAGATCCGTATTGTTATTCAAATCATCATTTTCCAAATTCCCATCCATCCAATAATAGGATTGGCCATACGGATCTTTACGTTCCTCAAAAAACTCCCTATACACAGCATTGGCTTGTTTGGCCACTTTAATTCCTTTTAATGGAACCTCAGATTTAGCAGGAAAATTCACATTTAAGGTCAAACCTTTGGGCAAGCCATGAACTAAAACTTGTTGGCATATTTTAATAATGTAATCGTGGCAATGGCTAAAATCAGCATCGGCACCGAATTCGCATAAAGAGAAACCAATGGCGGGAATTCCTTCCATGGCTGCTTCGATGGCCGCCGACATGGTACCCGAATATAAAACAGAAATTGAGGCATTTGAACCGTGATTGATTCCTGAAACGACTAAGTCAATTTTCCTTCCTTTTAATATTTGATGCTTGCCAAATTTCACACAATCAGCAGGCGTACCCGAACATTTATAGGATAGAATTTTGGGCCCAAAATCATTTGTTTTACTCACACGAAGGGGTGAGCCCAAGGTAATCGCATGGCCCATTCCAGACTGATGGGTATCAGGCGCGACAACAACCACTTCTCCCATTTCAGACATGATTTCAACTAAAACTCGAATTCCCTTTGAATAGATTGAATCATCATTGGCAATTAAAATAAGTGGTTTTTCTTGGCTCATAACTTTTATATTTGAATGCAATTTACAAATTTGCACGCATAATTTAGACGCATGAAGATTAGGAAAGCAATATTATCTGATATACCCACTATTAAAGAAATAGCAGAAAAAGCATGGAGGCCTACATACGAACATATATTGACTGAGCAACAAACCCTATACATGTTGGATTTAATGTACAATAGCCTAACGTTAGAAAATCAAATAAAGGGTAATATTGCGTTTTTTATGGTTGACCTAGAGCAAGAAACCGTTGGATATTTTTCCGTAGAAAATGTAAACGAACAAATCGTTAAACTACATAAACTCTATTTAGATCCGACGCAAAAGCAAAAAGGATTGGGACGAAAAATTATCCAATATATCATGGATTGGGCTTTAGCAAATCAAAGCAACCGCATCATTCTAAATGTGAATAAAAACAATTCAGCCGTTCAGTTTTACCAAAAAGTGGGATTTACGATCATGGAGGAACTGATTCTAGACATTGGGGAAGGGTATGTCATGGATGACTATGTTATGCAATTACATCTAGGGTCAACTCAATCAATTGCTTAATTTGGTTTTCGGGATTTTTTGAAAATTCATGTGTCAACCGATTAGCTAAAATAGCATTCAAAGAAATCATTTCATGCCCAAGAGAAGCGGCAAAAGCATAATATGCGGCTGTTTCCATTTCTATGTTGGTAATGATTTCCCCTTCAAATTTAGTCTTGGAAACATCGGATAAAAAATCAGGCAACAAAGATTTCATCCGAACTGTCCGACCTTGAGGAGCATAAAAACCAGGAGCTGTTAAGGTATATCCATGTTGTGATATAGATGAAAATTGCTTCACTAATTTTTCACTAGCCTTCGCTCCATACACAGGAAGTTTGTAGTTGATTTGTTGGCACCATGATTTAAGCGCTTCATGAGGCAACATATTCGGCGATTCAAAACCATAAAACTGGGCTAAATTATCAAAACCAATTCCAGCTTTGGAGACTAAAAATGAGTCCACCGGAACATCTTCTTGAATACTACCTGAGGTACCGATTCGAATCAATTCTAAGGATATTTTTTGATCCTTCGCATACCGAGTTTCAAAGTCAATATTAACCAAGGCGTCTAATTCATTCATGACAATTTCTACATTGTCGGCTCCAATGCCGGAAGACACTACACCAATAGCTTGATTTCGATATTGACCCAAATGGCTAATAAATTCTCTCTTATGGATTTTATGGTCAATTTTGTCAAAATACTTAGAAACAAACGGAACCCGTTCAGGGTCACCCACAAGAATTATTTTATGAGGCAATTGCTCCGGACGAATATGTAAATGATACGTACTTCCGTCCGGATTAATGATGAGGTCTGTGGGTGAAAAATAGGTCATTCGCGAATTTATTGATAATTTTCTAAAGAATTAAAATTATGCAAATTTCAAAGGTAGAAATACACGAAACCATTTTAACATTATTGACTAATTCCATCGTCCATGCAAAAAGGGATTATGAATTAGCGAAAGAATCACGTGATTCAGATACAAAAAGCAGTGCAGGTGATAAATTTGAGACGGGTAGAGAAATGATGCAAAGGGAAATGGATAAAATAAGTGCAAGCATAGATCAATCCAAAAACCAGCTGAACTTTTTATCAAAAATTAATCTAAATCGTTCCTATTCAATCGTTGACCTAGGTTGCCTCATTACAACGGATCAAGGCATTTATTATATATCAATAGGGTTGGGAAAGGTTGAAATCAATGCTGAAATCATCTATGCGATATCCCTAGATTCCCCGATAGGCCAATTATTTAAAGGAAAAAGGGTAGGAGATATCTTAGAATTTCGAGGTAAAACACTTAAAATCAATCACTTATTATGAAAAACGAATCGTATTTTTATTTATTATTATCGATCATTGGAGGAGGTTTTACATTTTATTTTGCCATGAAAGGAGTT
>CANIYB010000235.1 GCA_947471105.1 Cytophagaceae bacterium | reverse complement strand
TAATTTTTCTTAATGGTCGCAATTACGTCGCCTTCCATAATTTGCATATGGTAGATGTCATAGAGCAACTTAAATTTGTTGGACCCCACCATCTCGCATAATACGGAACCCCACTCGGTATGATCACATTGGTAATCCTTGTGGTTTACTTTGGAGTTCAACAACTCCATAGAAATAGTAACATCATGCTTTTCAGCCGTTTTCATGATGCGCTGAAGTCCTTTTTTACAATTCAAAAGACCTTGCTCATCGCTAAGTCCATCTCTATTTCCGGAAAAAGTGATTAGGTTTTTAACGCCTGCTTTGGCAGCGCGAGGAATCAAGTCCTCGTAGAACTCCACTAATTTATCGTGGTTTTGGATCTTATTAAAGAAATTGGGTAATCCCATTTTCTCCGGATATTTACCCCAGCCAATTGCCGCGGTCATATCGTGTTTTTTTAGGATATCCCACTCGTCCGGTCCCGTTAACTCAATGGATTGTAAACCGATTTTTTTAGCGTTTACAACCAATTCTTCAAAAGGAATTTTATCATAACACCATCTGCAAGCAGAGTGATTTACTTTTCCTTTTAAATCGGCGCCAACTTGCTTGTCGGCCTCGTTAAAGCGGTGTTCCATCGAGGTGCCTAAAAAACCAATTCCAGCGAGTCCGGCTGAATTTTTCAATAGGTCTCTTCGACTCATGTCATTTTTCATAGGTTTAGTTTTATGTGTTTCTAATTTTAATTTTTCCAAATACCCAATAAGGTAGCTGTGTCAAGCGCCATTTTGGTATTATATTTTCTGGCTATTTTTTTATATCTAAATAAGTCAATAATGGTTCCAATCAAAAGAAAACCTCCCGTAAAAAAATACAGAAGACCAAGTCCAATTCGATCAGTGATAAATCGATGCAATCCAGCAAAACCTAAAAAACCGGCCAATATACAAACCAAGATAAGACTTGCATCCCTTCTCTTATTTAAATATATAGTCGCAAATTGCGCTTGTTGGCCTTCATCTAATCCATCCAAAATTGCTTTGACCGAGCTTGATTCTTCAGCATCTAAATCAGAGAAAAGTGGAATCAAGTTAGTATTCATGTAGGATTTTATAAAATATTGGTCAGTAATTTTAACACAAAATTTTCGCTTATGCTAAATAACAGATTTGGAAAAATTCCTAAAGCAATAGTGATCATCCCCAGTGAGTACAAACTCAGGGTTTCCGTTGGTGTTAAATCGTTCATCGCCCATGTAGCGTTTAAGGTATAATGCGTACCTAAAAATACTTTTTGGAACGTCCAAAGCAAATATCCTGCTCCTAATAAAATCCCTAAAGCACCTAAAATTGAATAGATTGGTATTAACAAAGGGCTGGTAAATGATCCCATTAAGCTGAAGAATTCGCCGATAAACCCTGAAAATCCGGGTAGGCCCAAAGAGGCGAAAATGGCTACTCCTGAAATGAGGGTGAACACAGGCATTTTACTGGCAAGGCCTGAATAGCTGTCGATATCTCGGTTGCCCGTTCGGCTATATAAAACACCTGCCATTAAAAATAACATGGCCGATAAAATTCCATGGGAAATCAATTGGAATATGGCACCTTGCCAACCTTCTACATTAAAAGCGGCGATTCCCAACAACACAAATCCCATGTGTGAAATGGACGAATAGGCAACCAGTTTTTTGATGTCTTTCATGGCTAAGGCATTATAGGCCCCATAAATGATGGAAAGCGCGCCTAATCCAGCTAAAATTTGCGCATGGCCCATGGCCTCTTTTGGAAAAAATGGGATAGCCATTCTTAGCCAACCATAGGCCCCAATTTTCAATAGAATCCCAGCTAAAAGAACGGAAATTGGTGTGGGCGCTTCTACGTGGGCATCCGGAAGCCAAGTATGTAACGGGACAAGGGGTAATTTAATCGCAAAACCCACAAATAATAACCAGAATCCCCATTCTCTTCCGCTCAGCCCACTGAGTAACCAACCCGAATTGGGGCTGAATAAGCTTGTCGGCATGCAATTATTTACATCGCTCATCGCTTGAATATCAAAACTATGTACAATTTGCCTCATCGGAATTTCCTGCGCGGCCAATGATTTTTGAATGGCAAATAGTCCTTCGACCGTAAAGCTTTGTCCTTCTTGGATCGCTCCTGTCAATAGGGCCGTTTCATATGGGTCAATGTAAGCGATGCTTATCCCCAACATAATGATTAGGATGAAGAGAGATCCTATGAGGGTATAAATAAAAAATTTCAGGGAGGCGTAATTTCGGTTTGGCCCACCCCAAATTCCTATCAAAAAATACATGGGCAATAACATGAACTCGAAAAAAACATAAAATAGCAACATGTCTTCCGCTAAAAAACAGCCCATTAATGAAGCATTTAACAACAATACCAATCCATAATAGGCATTAAATTTCTCTTTAATTTCTGTTGAATTCCATAGGGCTAAGAATGTAATCAGGGATGTTAGCGCTAATAATGGAAGGCTTAGTCCATCAACTCCCAAAGAATATTTTGCGGTAAATTGACCCAGACTACCTAAAGATAAATGAATCCAATCCTTTGATTCCTGAAACTGAAATGAAGTGGCTTGTTTGTCAAATTTCGTGAATAAATAAACCAAAAGGCTTATTTGAATTCCTGAAAATAGAATGGCTATGCTCCGAATGTATTTTTTAATCACCCCAAATCCTATGAATATAGAGCCCAACAATGGGATTAGAATTAGTAGTGATAATATCGATTCAATCATCCTCTTTGTAAAATTGTAAAAAGTAAAAATAGCCCAAATGTAACAAAAACCAATATCCAATAGCTTTGAACTTTACCGGATTGCCAACGGCTTAACCCGGCGCCCATCCATTGGCTTAATTTCGAGATGCCACCCACCAGAATTCCATCCACGATCCAATGGTCAATCCAGGCAATTAAATGTGCGATGATGACTTGTACTCGCGCTAGCTTGTTCACAAAGCGATCATAAACTTGGACTTCAATCCAGCGCACCATTTCACTTTTGAAAAAGATTAATTTGAATAGGGAAGGCCAGAAAAATGATAAAAATTGGACATTCGTTTTTGGAATCCAATGCCTAGTTAAAAAGGTTAACAAGATTCCTAAAATCCAAGTTGACACCGTAATCCATAGCCAAAGGTCTGGCACATGAAATGATTCTAAATTAAAATAACGTAAAAATTCAGATTCCTCCGATCGTAGTGGATTTAGATTCACTAGGAAGGAAAGGCTTAAAATAGCTAAAAGGACAATCGGGATCATTTGCAATCCATGGTTTTGAGTTGTTTCCCTAGGTTTTTGTTCCCTAGAATCCCCTAAAAAAATCAAGTAGAAAAGTCGGGATACATAGAAAGAGGTTAGGACCATGCCGACACACAGCGCACCCAAAAGCATAAAATAGTAGGTTGAAAAAGGGCTATTTTCAGCCGATGCCCATAAAAATCCAGCTATATTTTCTTTGGAATAAAATCCACTCGTTAATGGCATTCCCATCATCCCCGCACTGAAAATTAAAAAGGCGAGGCAGGTGATTGGGATTTGTTTCCTTAAACCACCCATGTGATTTAAGTTTTGATGATGCAAAAAATGAATGATGGACCCTGCAGATAAAAATAGCCCCGCCTTAAATATTCCGTGTACCCACAAATGAAACATGGATGCGTCAGAGCCCATTCCCATCCACATGAGTCCTAATTGGGATATCGTAGAATAGGCGAGAATTTTTTTAATGTCATTTTGGAAAATGGCCAAAATTCCAGCGGAAATGAGCGATATAGCACCGATACCGGCCATAAATAAATGCACTGATTCGCCAAAAAATGGGAATATGCGGATGCCTAAAAATACGCCTGCGGCGACCATCGTGGCGGCATGAATTAATGCTGAGGCAGGTGTAGGTCCTTCCATGGCATCTGGCAACCAAGACATGAATGGAAATTGGGCCGATTTTCCCATGGCGCCAATCAATAAAGCGATGCCGATCCATGTGGGAGCTATATCTAAAGCCATCGGGTCCATGGCAGAAAAATACGTAGTTTGGAAATGGGAACTCAAGCTGATGAGTCCAAAAATCAAGGCAATATCTGCGAATCGATTAATTAAAAATGCTTTTTT
>CANIYB010000234.1 GCA_947471105.1 Cytophagaceae bacterium | reverse complement strand
TCTGCCGCTCGATTATACTTAGCTGTCAATGTGCTCCAAATAGCTATTTTTGCGCCCATTGGGGTTCCATTTGTCGTCACCGTTTTTATTTCCATCGCACTTATTTGGTTGTACACGCACCGAGGAGGAGTACAAACCATTATTTGGACCGATACCTTACAAACATTATTTCTATTGATTGCCTTGTTTATTACCATTTATTTGGTGGGCCAACAAATGAACATGGGTTTAGGGGATATGATTCAAACTATTTCGGATAGTAAATATTCCCATATGTTTGAATGGGACTGGAAAAACCCTCATTTCTTCGGGAAAGATTTCTTAGCCGGAGTATTCATCGCCATTGTCATGACGGGATTAGACCAAGATCTAATGCAAAAGAACCTAACCTGTAAGTCGATTGGCGAAGCTCAAAAGAACATGTTTTGGTTTTATTGGGTATTGCTTTTTATCAATATACTTTTCTTGTCCTTAGGGGCTTTATTGTACATATATGCCCAAGCCAATCAAATCACCATCCCTGCAAAAACAGATGAATTATATCCGATGCTCGCGTTGGGAGGCCAATTTGGCACCCTGGCCGCGGTGACATTTTTGTTGGGAATTATAGCCGCATCTTATGCAAGTTCAGATTCCGCCCTTACGGCTTTAACTACCTCTTTTTGCATTGATTTTTTAAGTATTGAAAAGTTCAAAGAGGAAAAAAGAACTAAGATCAAGCACCGTGTCCACTTGGGATTTTCGCTCTTGTTTTTTGTGGTGATCGGCTTATTTCATGTGTTCAACAACCAAGAATTAATCGCAGCGGTATTCAACCTAGCTGGCTATACTTATGGGCCCTTATTAGGTTTATTTTCGTTTGGTTTATTCACCAAATTACAAGTTCGCGATAAACTGGTCCCTATCATTTGTGTGGGCTCCCCCGTGATAACTTTTATTTTAGAAACACAATCTCAATCTTTATTTGGAGGATTTGGTTTTGCGAAGCTGATATTGAATGGAAGCATTTGTTTCCTTTTGCTATGGCTCATCCGGGAGAAAAAAATAGCATAAAAAAAAGGCGGCCCATTGGGTCGCCTTTCCTTTACAATTCAATAAAATTAGTTTTGAACAAATTCTCCGTTCGCTTTTAATTCAATTTCTTCGCCTACAACAGCTGCTGGCATAGAACCAACACCAAATGCAGTACGATTCAAAGTTCCTGTGAACTTAAATCCTGCGATTTTTTTACCTGCTTTGTTGGTCGACACACCGTTTAAAGTTCCATCCAAAGTCACTAATTTAGTTACTCCGTGCATGGTTAACTCACCTGTCAACTTATACTTACGATCAGCCACTTTCTTGAATGAATTACTCTTGAAAGAAATAGTAGAAAATTTAGCTGCATCAAAAAAATCAGCGCTCTTTAAGTGAGTATCACGACGATCCACATCTGTAAATACTGAATTAACATCAGCAGTTAAGTCAAATTGTGCGTCTGAAAAATCATCTTTAGTAGCTGTTAAAGTAGCATCAGAGATTTTAAATGAACCTTCTACATCAGAAAGCATTAAGTGAACAACACTAAAACCTACTTTAGAGTGAGCTTTATCAACACTCCATTTTTGTGCAGTGGCAGTAAAACCTAAAGCCATAAGGCCAACAATCATTAATACATTTTTCATTTTGGTAAGGGATTAAAATTTAAAATTTGTCAAAATTACATTAAAAATTATTTAAAAATTTCAATTAAACTAAAAAGCAAAAAATTAAAGTCCAAATTTAAAAGTTTTTTCTTGCATCATCCACATCATCCATCTCAACTGTCTTCTTAATCTTACGCCAGTCGATCGTCCGATTGTATTTAATCAACGTTTTATCCGCATTGAAAATACGTGTATCCGGAAAAACAAATTGATAAGGTTTGAAATTAGGCTTCTCAGTAAAAAAATCATCTAATACACTCGCTGTTTGATCGTAATGATTCACGGGAGGAATGCCCAATAAGGTATAAATAACACGTAAAATAGATCCAAAATTGGCATGTGTATGCGACACATAATCACGTTTAACATACGGGCCGGCCAACATCAATACACTTCTGTGCGCGTCTATGTGGTCCACCCCTCCTTGAGGATCGTCTTCCGTTACGATGACCAACATGTTTTTCCAATAGGGTGTATGCGATAAAAACTGAAGCATACGGCCCAAAGCTAGATCATTATCAGCCATATAGGATTCATTGAATGGAAATCCATCGACCGCACTTGGATCCGTCCCATGATCGTTGGGTAGTTGGATCGTCACCAAAGAAGGCATTTTCTCCTTCCCTTTCAGCCACATTTTGGTGAATTCTTCTTCAAATTGGGCCACTCTAAATTGGTCCGGAATGCTCGTATTAAATCCCGCATAATTATGACTCGTACGATTATACAAAGCTTTTTGCATCGGAACCATCACCACATGACCCGCTCCAGTTAATGTATCAAACCAATCTTCTCGCACATGTCCCGTCTCATTCGCCTCACCAAAATTATAGAACGAAACATTTTTCCTTTCTAGGGCCTCCCAAACTCCACCTATTTCCGCATAATCTTCCGGATCCATACTCCCAGTGGTACTAGGAAATCTTCTTCCAGGAGCCTTAGAAAGTATTTTACCCGTTTTTGAAACACTAGAATTGGTTTCCACCCACTCATTGGGAATGACTCCCATCATCCAATGATGACCATGAATGGAGGCGTCACTGTCGCAATAAAAATTATCACTCATTGAAAATGCCTTAGAAATCAAATGATGATTCGGCATCACATTCACATTTTCAATCACATGCGCTGAATCCCTTACGGTCCTACCTAACCCATACCGTGCAATCGTAGAATCGCCATTGGCCCCTTTAAATTGGCCAAAAATCTCATCATAGGTACGATTTTCCTTCGTTATATAGACAATGTGTTTAATTGGGGAATTAGGGTTTCCTTGAATATTAAAGGTTTTATTGCCCCGATTAGCCATCGATTTCTCAACAAAAGTATAAGACAAAACTTCTTGCGTGTATTTTGCTAATTCGGCTGCATTAGGAGTTTTTACTTGTTGGAATGTCCCTAATTGAATATCGCCAACATACGATCCTTGAACTGGTCTTACAAACCCTTTTCCCCCATTAGGACCAGCACCATATCCCCTACTGGAACTAATATACATCGATTTTTCATCAGCGGATAGTAAAACGCGCGTTGGGCCCCAACCGGTGGGAATGAAACCTTTGGTTTTCATCGAGACTACGTCGATTACCGCTACCGCATTTAAGCCTAAACAAGTAACATAAAGAGTTTTTTCGTCTTTGGATAGACATAGTCCAAAGGGCAAATAACCCCTTCTTTTGTCCAATAATGGGGAGAGCTGAATGGGAATATGACTTTTAATTTTTTGCGTTTTAAAGTCCAAAACCGCAATATTATCATTGGTTGCGTTGCTCACATAAGCAAATTTGGAACCTACAGCGAGGGAATTTGGACTAGAACCGCCAACCACTTCCATCTCTTCCACCATTTCGCCCAACTGGAATCCAGGTTTATATTTTTTGACAATTTTATTTGTCTGTAGGTCAATTTGGAATACACTCATGGCCTCATCGGATCTAGGATCACCTAAACCGGGAATCTTTTTCCCATCGATCACCGTCCCCTCACGCGATTCTTTGGTATCATTTCCATAGGGGTGATACGGTATATACTGGGATTTCAAATTCAATAAGTTGGTCCCTTCCACTAGCGGATAGGAATACATACCCACATTAGCTACAAAAGCATATTTTTGATCTAAACTTAAAGTAACCCCAAAAGGCAATCTGCCCGTAGGGATGCTGTGTAACAATTTTCCGTCCGTTAAGCTAATGCGCACCATGCGAAAATTAGCACGGTCTAGGACAAGCAATTCATTTTGTGCGGGCGAAATCGTTATATCAGAGGTAAAACTATCTTCATAATTGACTCCTAACAAAACTCCATCTAAACTAAAGGTCCTTAAGACTTTCGCCGATTGCACGTCCACTTCAAGCACAGTACCAGCATCTCCCCCACTCAAATAAACTTTTTGGCTATCCATGGAAAAAACAACACCCAAAAACGAACTTTTTCCATAAGGCGAAAGCTTACTAGGAGTACCAAATTTC
>CANIYB010000233.1 GCA_947471105.1 Cytophagaceae bacterium | reverse complement strand
CAATTATTGATCCTACAGTTCTCAATTGTATTTCCAAAAGCTACTTGTTCAGGAGCGCTTTTATACCAATTTGTACCATTTTTAATACGCTCTTGACCCTCACCAATCATAATCCCATTACCAGAAATATCATCAAATTCTGAATTTATAATCATAGAGCGACGACAACCCGCGCCCAATAAAAGTCCTGTCCCCCCTAAATTTTTAAAGATACAATTTGAAAAAACAATTCCATCACTCCATATGGCTGAGACAGCCGCAGGAATGGAATTCCAATTCCACTCATTATTATCCCTCCTTTGGTCATAAAAAGTAGCTTGAATACCACAATACCCACCCGTGGGAATGCTCCATTTAGCATATTGAAATGTTATGCCATCGAATTGAATATTTTTAATGGGCTTATCCTCTTTCCCAACCAAAGAAACCAAACCTTCAGAAAGAGGTGACACGATGTTAAATTTAGATGGATCAGTATTTTTTGGCAAATGGATCACTATTTCTTTTGTTTCCGGCAAGAAAACCCACTCAAAATCCAAATCAATAAATTCAAGCGCATTTTCCAAAAAGTAACGAGGATGGGGCTCCCAATTGTCAATAGTGAAAAAACTTGGACTTTTCGCACCAATATTATCCACAGCAATTAATTGGTTTGCATCCGCATTAATTTCCTTTACTCCGATTCGAGTGATGGACCAATCATGCATAAAGACTAATTCAACATTCTTGGATTTGGAAGGAATCGGAAAATCACCCTTCTCAAAATAGAAATTTGTTCGCTTATCTTCCCCAGCTTTTTTCACGCGTAGAAAATCATTATTTGGAAATCGTGCCCGAGATGCTCTTTTACCATTCACAAACAACTCCCGAACATTTTGCAATCCAGGCGCAATATCTGACAATTTACATGTCCAATAACCGTCTTGTCTTTTTGACCAATTGGAAAGCTTAAGACCACCAGAAATAACAGGTTTGGTTCCTTTTAAAGATTTGAAAACTAAGGAAGGATTAGGTAAACTTGATTCGAGAGGATCGAAAACTAGTGGCTCCGTTATGGTGTGAATCCCACCATTAAGCCAAATAATCACCTTTTCATGCTGCCCTGACTTGATTAAATCATAGGCCATTTGCTTAGCCATTAATAGACTTTGAATGGGTTTTTCTTTGGTCCCTGGGTTTTGATTATTCCCTTTGGGTGAAACAAAAATATCCTTGGAATATAGTCCAAAAGATAAAAACGCACTTAGGAAGAAACTAATAATTACCTTTTTCATATTTAATTATTTACCTATTTTTTTTAATATATGACAATGGAATTTGTGTAAATCCAAGGAATGAATTTTCCTTGTAATTCCAATTCTACCTCAATTCGATAAGTCCCCTTTTCTATGAATTCACTTGAAACAAATTCATATGACTTTTCTTTAGAGGTTTTAATCGTTTTTCCGTTATGAATTAATTTAAATCGGCCTGGCAATGGAGATAAGGCTTTCAGACTTTTAACTTGGTCCAAGCGAATCGAATCCCCTAATATTCCTGAAACATGTCCCTTTTTATCCATTCCATAAAATTGAAAACCTTTGGCATCTCCTAAGCTTTTGAAAGCAATAAAAAGATGTCCTTGCTTTATATTTTTACCAATTGACGCAGTGCTTAAACTATCAGCCATCACATAATTTGTGATGTAATTAAATCCTGACTCATACGTGTCAACCAAAAACTTAAACACCCAACCACTTTGATCCGGAGCACTAAAAAGCCATTTATTCCAAAACTTAACTTCCATCGTATCGATGTTTTTAGCATTATTACCTACCCACTGAATGCGACCATCTGGCAAATAACGAGCACGTAAATTTTGGTTTTCATGGGCATCAATAGCTGCAAAGCCCACTATTTTCCGACTAGTATTTAACTTATCCCAATGGTCAATAATAGGAGTTTGTGGGTCAAAAAACTGTCTCAAAACCCATTGTCGATAAATTTTTCCATTAACAAATGCATCAAATAAAATGGGCAAAGGAGATTGATCCTTTGTATCTGTGTGAAAATTATAAATTTCCATTCCTTGAAAATCTGGATTATTCCAATCGTGAGGCTCTTCACTATGCGCATAGTATAATAGTCCACCATGGGACACAACCTGTTTTGCAATTGAATCTTTTTGTAATCTCCAATCAATTATTGCTGGACCAAGTGGCCAAGCACAAAAACCTTGCTTCTCCGTCCCTGGCTCAATAAGCACCCCATCATGAAATCCGCGAAAGCCTTTAGGAAGGGTATCAATGTCACCGCGAGGATGATCTGTGAGAAAAATGAAATCAAGGCCTACTTTTTTTGCTGCAGAAACTAGATCCACCAAGGTACCCCGACTATCATGTGAGAGGTAACTATGTACATGCATCGCCCCTCGAAATGTAGATAAATTAATTTGAGAAGTTGGCTCTCTTCGCAATTTCGCCAATTCCGCTACCTCTTTTTCATACCTAGGATAGGTAAATAAACGATGCCAAATACCAGGAACAAACGCCCCGATTAGTAAAATAATAACCAATCCCAAAAAACCAAGAAGAGCCCATTTAATCCACTTCATAAATAATTTATTGAACAGGCTGCGTAATGATTTCCGATAAATGCCTGATTAACTCAAAGGTATATTCCCCCATATTAGGCCCAAACCATCCCATCGTTTTAGGTTCATAAGCATCCAGGTAAAAGTATTTCCCTGGAATAATATAGCCCACATAACTCCCATTAAAACTAGTCACATTGGCATTAAACCCTTTTGTCGCCAACGCATCTTTTAATTGGCGTGCAAACTCTCCACTGAAATCGCATGGCGTAGTGAACCAAATTAGATTTCCGATTTTAATGACTTGCAAGTACACATTTTCTGGCAATGGCATTAATTTTTTACTCAACCAAGTAGAGAAATGCAGGTTGGTCGTCAACCGAATGTTATAATCCGGCAAGTCCATTTTCAAACTCATCGCCGACAATTCAATTTTGTCTTTAAGCTCGACCCCAGCTAAATGAATCTCGAGGCTATCAGCCAGCGACTCCCCTATTTTTTTAGGCTTTTCAAAGCCTTTACCTTCCCCCGATGGACTTTGGCTGCCGACAGAGCCACCACAGAAAATGGCTAGGTCAACAGACCCGCGTTCCATTTTACGCTGCCAATAACCAGGGTAATCAGCACTGAATTGCATGTTATCTGCACCGATGGTCGTGGCATGGGCTCCAAAAGAACCAATCACAGCCTTTCGACCTCCTTTTTGCTGAATCGAAATGAAATTAAAATCGTTGTTTTTGGTGCCCGACTCGCCAACCAACCGATTGCGGGTGTAAGGGGCCGCATTAAAATATCCGTTGCCAATCCGAGCGGGCTTAAGATCTGTGATCGCAAGCGTTACGGCTTGAGAGATTTGACGAACCAGCCATTGATTAACCCGTGGATTTGCTTGGCCCGCAAATTGTTCGCCGATGAATCCTGGGCCCCAAGCCCCAATACTGGAATGCGTATGTGAAGCCGAATAAAATACTTGATTCCGCTGAATACCTTTTTTTGCGAGTAACATTGTAACATCGTCAATAATATTGGGGGGCATAATTAAAATATCAGCTCCTACAATGACCACCAACTGAGTACCCACTTTTATCGCGGCCGCTTTTACAAAAATACTATCATGCGTACCCGTAGCACTTTTTCCTTTGCGCGCACCAAAACCCGCCAAGGGTGCCTCTTTAAATTGGCCCAACTCGATGCTATCCTTAGGATTACCTACACTAGGCGTAATGCTGACTTTAGAAAATCCCGCCTCGACGAAATCGTTGCTTAGGGTACGTTTTTTCTTTAGGCTGTCCAACCTAGATGATGTTGTTTGATAATAACTCGATTTAAAATAAGGGCTATGATCCACCCGACAAGAAATTAAAAAAAATAGCATAATAAAGAGGCTACCTAATATGCTTGCAAAAACAAGCGCAATCTTTTTACTTTTTTTCATCATATATTTTGAATTTCAACCGATTTAAAATCGGTTTCTGAACCATTTTAAAACAATTTGCATGCGGAAAAGACCAATCAATTTTTAAATCGAACGGAGTCAATCACACAACATAAGCCTGCTTGAAATACAACGAGAGCCCCCGTTCCATACCAAAACCATTCCCCTCCTTGCATTTT
>CANIYB010000232.1 GCA_947471105.1 Cytophagaceae bacterium | reverse complement strand
TCACCACACCAAATAGGGATGTCTTTACCTAGTGCGGCTTGGACCTTCTCAATTCCTTCTTTACTTGCAATAGCTACTACAATATGTATTTCCTTGGGTTTATATATTTTAGTAAGCGCATGAATGGTTTGTATTAAAGAAGCACCTGTGGCCAGCATAGGGTCGGAAACAATTAAAATTCTATTATTCAAATCGGGGCAGCTTAAGTATTCAATACTTATTTCAAAACTTCCATTGTCATGGTGTTTGCGGTAGGCCGAAATAAAAGCATTATCGGCTTTATCAAAATAATTCAACATGCCTTGGTGCAAAGGTAGTCCAGCTCTTAATATAGTAGCGAGTACGGGTTGTTCTACTAATACTTTTGATTCATGAATACCTAATGGAGTTTTTGTAGCCTGTATTCTAGAAGGCATTAACTTACTCATTTCATAAGCAGCTACTTCGCCAATTCTTTCTAAATTTCTTCTAAAACGCATTCTGTCATTTTGAACAGTTACATCTCTTAATTCAGCAATCCAATTGCTCAATAAACTATGCTTCTCGCTTAAATGATGTACCATGGCTTTTTATTTTTTTTCAAATCTAAGTTTCTTCCTTCCTATTTTAAAATATTTTAAAACTATCGCCATCAAAAAGGCCTTTATCGCTCAATTTAAGATGCGGAATAACTAATAAAGCCATAAAGCTAAGTGTCATAAAAGGCGAGCCCAGACTAGATCCCAAACTTTTCGCCATGATGTCTAAAGCTGTATAGTCGGCTGCCACTTTATAAGGATCTTCTAAGCTCATAAGTCCTGCCACAGGCAGCCCCATTACTTTTAATTCATTACCACTTACACAGCTAATTCCTCCTTGTTCTTTAATGACAAGGTTGATGGCTTTTACAATATCGGCATCAGATACACCTACGGCTATAATATTATGACTATCGTGTGCTACGGTAGAGGCGATGGCTCCAATTTTAAAACCGAAGTTTTTGATAAAGGCCATTTTAGGGGGAGCTGCAAAATACCTATTATAAACCACCATTTTTAAAACATCAGAATCGGTATCAGATACAATTTTACCTGCTTCTAGCTTTGGACTTAGCCATAATTTATGAGTGATAAGCTGCCCATCGATGGCCTCCATTACAGCTATCTTTCCTTCTTGCTGTGGGTATTCATCTAAACTAATTTGAATATTATTTTCTTCAATACTTGCCGCATCAAATTTATTAATAGGTTTTGCACTCACTGCTTCAATAAAAGATTTTCCATTTTCTGCCACTAAGTTCCCCTTAATATAAGTTTGATTTACTTTAAAAGAAATAAGATCTTCCACTACAATAAAATTAGCAGCATCACCTATTTGCATTTTGCCTGTAGGTAGTTTATAATGGTCCACCGGATTTATGCAGGCAGCCCTTAATACAAGCAAGGGGTCAATGCCCTTTGCTACTGCGCGTGCGCATAAACTATTTATATGACCTTCTACTAAACTATCCGGGTGTTTATCATCACTACAAAGCATAATCATGGAAGGGTGGTCCTCAATTAATTCATACAAGGCTTCAAAATTTTTAGCAGCACTACCTTCCCTAATTAAAATTTTCATTCCATGTTCTAATTTATCCAAAGCTTCTTCTATGGTGAAGCATTCGTGATCGGTACTAATACCTGCTTCAATATATTTTTTAGCATCCTCTGCTCTTAGTCCGGGAGCATGTCCATCCACAGGTTTACCTAATTTGTGTGCGGAGGCAATTTTTTTCATTACTTCATCGTCTTTACTTAAGACGCCAGGGAAATTCATCATCTCACTTAAATAATAAATATCGGGGTTGGCTAATAAACTAGCCACATCCTTACTATTAATTGCAGCACCTGCTGTTTCAAAAACAGTGGCAGGCACACAGCTAGGCGCCCCAAAGAAAAAGTGAAAAGGAACTTTTTTGCCATTGTCAATCATATACTGCACCCCTTCCATACCGCATACATTGGCAATTTCATGAGGGTCACTGATGGTTCCAATGGTGCCATGGGTGACGGCTAAACGAGCAAAAGAACTAGGAATAAGCATACTACTTTCTACATGGACATGGGCGTCAATAAAGCCAGGCATTAAATACTGCATGGGGGCTTCTATAATTGATTCAATGGACTCAATGATGCCATTTTTCACACTAATAGTAGCGGGGTAAATATGCTTTTTAAGAATATCTACATATTGACCAGAAATAGAGAAGGAATTGCCCATACGTTTAATTTGCTATCACAAATTAAACCAATAATTGAACTTAAAGATAAGCGCCCTGTTTTTATTTTTAAGCATAGGGTCGGTGAAGTAGTTGTCGGTATAGACTAAGAAGAAGTCGCTCATAGGTTTGTACCTGTATTGCAAACGGCTATTGATGTTGAAATTATTGGTTTGCGTATTAAATTGTACAAAGGTGGTCCAGAACAACTTGGTATTAAAGTTGTATTCTAATTTAGGAGCAATTAAAATTAAATTGTTGTTTCCATAAATTTTAGGCAGTTGTATTTTATCTATTTCTGCGTTCAATGAAAAACTTAAATGGGGCTGGTTTCTCCATATAATACCTGCTCCAAGTCCTGTAATATTTCCATTGTAGTATTGTCCTAAGGTCATCATGGTATTCCAGCTAAACATTTTACGCATATCAGAATAATACATCAAATTGAATTGACCATATTTATAGGTACCTGAAGGTAGGGGGATGCCATCACCTGGTTGGGTGGGGTACAATAAATTGAGATTTGAATTGGTGAACTTTAAGGACAAACCTGAACTGTTTCTGTACTCTGTTTTTATCTCTAAACCGGTTTCATGTTCACTAAAGCTATTGTCTGCATTAAATACGATGAAGTTTTCAAGTGAAAATTCTATTCTGCCAATTTTCCCATTATTTATAAATATCCTTTTACTAATGTTCGCGTAAACATCTTTGTATCCCACTCGTATGGTCGTATCTCTCAAGGCATCATAATTATCAATTCTTTGGACATAGCCCATATCGGTATAATAATTTTTCCCCACATTGCCTGCTTGTCCAAATAAACGCCAGTTGTTGATGGTCCTAGAAAAAGAAGCTTCATAAAACGCATCCTTATTATTAATGGTAGGCTTGATGGATTGATGATAACTAATATCTGCTTTTTTGGTACCCTCGTTATTGGCTAAGGTTAAGCTCATACCAGCATTTCTTCCATATTGATCCATTGGATTTTTTTTAATTTCTGCTGCAGAAATAAAATTCTCTCTATTTAAAAAATAAGTTTTGATTAAAGATCTTTGCCAAAATCTTTTTTGAATGGTGAATGCTGAAAAGTTTTCAGGTGAATAACTTCCTTTGGCACCAGTTTGCATATTCATCATTCCAATTCTAGTACTTGAGTTTAAGTTACCAGAAACTCTTGCGCCAAGTAAAATTGGTATGGCATTACCCTGCTTGTCTAGACCAATGGTTCTAGAATAAAATGGACTTATAAAGTAATTCCCTAAGCTGGAAAATAAGTCGCCATTCTCTAAAAAAAAGGCTCTTTTTTCTGGTAAAAAAATATTGAAACGTGTTAGGTTGGTTACTTGTTGATCCACTTCCACCTGGGAGAAATCGGGATTGACAGTTACATCTAAATTTAAAGAAGAGCTCAGTGTTAATTTAGCATCAAAGCCAATATTACCTTTATTTTGAAGCGATTTTTTATTTTCATCATCGGTGGTTGAATTTCCAGTGATGTAGGGTAGTAATATTTTGTTTAGACTTGATTTAGGAGGGGCAGTAGGCCAATTTAAAACACCCATATAGCCTAAATCATAGGATTTAAAAATAGGCGGTACCCTCGTCCAGCAACTATATTCATTGCTTTGCAAATCGGCTCTTAAAAAATTAATGCCCCAAAATTGTTGCTTGTTATTATACCTCAAAGACTTTAATGGAATGGCAATTTCTCCAATCCAATAACCTGCATACATTTTAGTAGCAGAGTTCCATTTGGTGTCCCAGCTCCAAGAAAGTTTTTCTTCGGTGTTGGTGGTGAGTTCATCTTCTGATTGAACATTTTTAGCAGTCAGCGTGAAAATATAACCATTTGTTTTTTGACCAGCAGGGTCCAATAAAATAGCAATACCATCAGAGCCTTCATAACCCACATCTCTTTTTAAACTTTTAATAATTTGTTCGTCTTTGGCATATACTTTA
>CANIYB010000231.1 GCA_947471105.1 Cytophagaceae bacterium | reverse complement strand
TTTTAAATTATTTTATTGGATTATTTCTATAATATTCAACTGAAATTAAAATGCCATTATTTATAATTTTTGTACTTCTTGAAGATTTAAGCGAGATACAAATTTGAGGTTTGAGATTGGAATTATATCGTATTCATGGCGATTATTGTATCGAATCGATACAATATTTTATCAAAAAAATGTTTATCGAGGATTTTCGAATAGGTTTTAATGGGAATATTAGGAAATTATTAATTTATAATGAATATTTAATTAAGAAAGCTATAATTCATCTGTGTTAAAATTGTAAGATTTTAATAGTGCATTTGATTTGGATTTTGCTGTTTATTGTAAAATTCAAAGATAATTTCTGATTTATTAACGACTTAAAATATTTTTTTCAACAAAACTAGAAAGGAGGTCCACTGAGCAACATGCAAACACAAAACCATTGCAATTAATTATTTTAAACATTTTAAAACTCTATTATGAAAAACAAATTTTACCAAAGTCTACGAGGCTTTCTGTTGCTCGCAATTGTGATGCTAGGAAGTTTTTCGTCATTCGCCCAAGGTCGTAAAGTAACTGGTAAGGTTACTGGTACGGATTCTCAAGGCATTCCTGGGGTTAGTATCTTAGTGAAAGGTACAAATACAGGTGCTACTACAGATGGAAATGGTGCATTTAGTGTGAATGTGAATTCTGCTAATGCTGTTTTAAGCATTTCTGCTGTGGGTTATAAAACACAATCTATTAGTGTTGGTTCTCAATCATCTGTTAATGTAGTTTTACAGGAAGATGTGAGCCAATTAAGCGAGGTCATTGTGACAGGTTACTCAGTGACTAATAAGAAGGAATCAACAGCTGCAGCTTCAATTGTTAAGGCAAAAGATTTACAGATTTCTCCTTCAGGTAACGTTGAGCAACAATTACAAGGACGTGTGGCTGGTATCACGTTAATTACGAATGGTCAACCAGGTACAAAAAGTATCATTCGTGTTCGTGGTTTCGGTGCCTTCGGTGGTAATGAGCCTTTGTACATTGTTGACGGAGTTCCAGTAGGAAGTACAGATTTCCTTTCTCCTGATGATATTGAGTCTACAACAGTTTTGAAAGATGCTGCTGCAGGTTCTATCTATGGTGCTCGTGCGGCTAATGGTGTAATTGTTTACACGACTAAGCGTGGCGCTAAAGGCAAAAAAGGATTAACCATTACATATGATGGACTTTATGGGGGAACTGACCCTAACGTGGCAGGTGCTCCTAAAATGTTGACTCCACAAGAGGAAGCAGAATGGACACATGTGGCTTTCCGTAACAATGCGGCGGCTACTGGAACTGCTGTTCAGTATTCACATCCTCAATATGGAACTTCTGCTCAACCAACAATTCCTGCTTATTTGCATGCGAATGGTGCTAATGGTGTAACAGGTTCCGTGGATATGGCAGCTATTCAAGCAGCTTACGCAGCAAGTCCTTTGACTACTTTTTTAATTAGACCCAATTTAGCGGGTACTAATTGGTATGATGAAATTACTCGTTTTGGTTCTACTATGCGTCATTCTTTGGGAATTTCGGGTGGTACGGATAACGGACGTTTTTACTTAGGAATTTCAGGACAGGAGCAACAAGGTATATTGTTAGAAAATGATTTCAAACGTTATTCTGCTCGTTTTAACTCTGAATTTAATTTAGGTAAAAAAGTTCGTGTAGGTGAGAACTTACAGTTTACTTATCGTTCAGTGCGTGGTCAAGCTGGTGGTAATGGTGGTTTAGGAATTGCGGCAGATGAATCTGTGATTTTATCTGCATATCGTATGCCTACGATTATTCCAGTATTTGATGAATTCGGTTCTTATGCTTCAACAAAAGCGGCAGGTTTTAACAACCCACGTAATCCGGTTCGTCAGATCATGCGTAACAACTTAAATGATAACAACTTTAATGCGAATGCGGTTGGTAACATTTATGCTGAATATGAGCCAATTAAAGATTTGATCATCAAAACTAGTTTAGGAGGTCAATTTAATAGTTCAGCTTATAAAGATTATAACTATAAGTATTTAGGTGACTCTGAGCCTGAGGCTTCCGATTCATTTAATGAAGGATCTGGTTATAATTTAGCTTGGGTTTTGTCAAACACTGCTTCATACAACTATCAGTGGAGAAAGCATGGTGTTAAAGCTTTAGTAGGTTTGGAAGCATTGAATACAGGAGCTGGTCGTAACATTAGTGGATCGGGTATTAACCCATTCTCAATGGACTTAGACTTTGTAACTTTAAATGCAGTTCAATCTCCAGTAGTAAACTCTTCTTTATTTAGTGGGGTTAATTTCTACTCATTATTCTCTAAGTTAGATTATAACTTTAATGATAAGTATTATTTAACTGGAGTAGTTCGTCGTGATGGTTCATCTCGTTTCGGTTCTCAAAGCCGTTATGGTATCTTCCCTGCGTTCTCTGCTGCTTGGCGTGTGACTTCTGAGGCATTTATGGCTGATCTTCCTTCAATCACAGATTTGAAAATTCGTGGTGGCTGGGGAGAAATGGGTAACTCAAATAACGTAGACCCAGCGAATCAGTTCTCTTTATATGCGGCTAACCGTGGTAACTCATTCTATCCTATTTCTGGACAAAGTTCAGGAGCTAATGAAGGATATTTCCGCTCACGTATTGGTAATGATGCTGCTAAGTGGGAGACTTCAGAAACTTTGAATCTTGGTTTTGATGCCACATTATTAAATGGTAAGTGGGAAGTAGTATTGGATGTTTGGAGAAAAGATACACGTGATTTATTATTTAACGTGCCTCTTCCTGCGGTTGTAGGTAACCTTGCATCTGCACCATCGGTTAACGTAGCAAAAATGCGTAACCAAGGTATTGATTTCCAAATCATTAATCGTGGAAATATTACGTCTGATTTGAAATATGAAGTAACGATCAATAATTCATTTTTACAAAATGAGATTGTTGCCTTCGCTCCAGGTATTACTAACTTAACAGGTGGTGGTTTCCGTGGTATTACTCCAGTAAGAATGGAAGTAGGTCGTTCTCTTTCTTCATTTTACGGATATAAAGTAATAGGATATTTCAATTCTGCTGCTGAAGTTACATCTGCTCCTGCTCAATCGGGTGCTGGTGTGGGACGTTTCCGTTACCAAGATACTAATGGTGATGGTAAAATTACTCCAGATGATCGTACTTATTTAGGATCACCTGTACCAACTTACACAGGCGGTATTAACTTAGGCTTAACGTATAAGGACTTTGAATTTAGTGCTTATATGAACGTTTCAGCTGGTAATAAAATCTGGAATCAACAAAAATGGTTTACTGATTTCTTTGGAACATTCCAAGGTGCTGGAAAGGGTGAGCGTGCGAAACAATCATGGACTCCTGCTTTAGGAAATGCTGCTTTGGCTCCTATCTGGGAATCAGCTTCAAGCATTTCAACTTCAGGTGCTGAAAACTCTTGGTATGTTGAGAACGGAGATTATCTTCGTTTCCAAAACATCTCATTGGGATATAACATTCCATCGAAGTATTCTTCTAAGTTAGGAATTAAGCGCGCTAAGTTTACCGTTTCGGCTACGAACTTGTTTACAATCACTGCTTACAAAGGATTAGATCCGGGTGTTGGTGGTGCTGCTGATACTGGATTTGGTATTGATGTGGGTAACTATCCAGTTTCTCGCGGATTTAACGCATCGATCAACTTGAATTTCTAATTTAGCGAAAGCATATTTTAATTATAAGAAAATGAAAAAATATCAAATTTTAAAGCGAATAGCTTTGGTGAGTGCGTCAGCGTTTATGTTGACCTTCGCTTGTAAGGATCAGTTTTTGGAAGTTGCACCTACGGGCTCTTTAGCTCAGGCACAATTGTCTTCGAAAGCTGGTGTTGAAGGTGCCTTAATTGGTGCTTATGCACAGTTGGCAGCTAAAGGTTTCTCTCGTTTGGGAGCAGCTAACAACTGGGTTTGGGGTTCCATTCGTGGGGGTGAAAATAACAAAGGAACTGACCCTGGTGATTACACAGCCATTAACCCAATCCAACGTTATGAGATTGATGCAACAAATGGAGACATGAATGATTCTTGGAAAGCTAAGTATGAAGGTATTGCACGTTGTAATGCAGTTATCAATTTAGCAACTGGATCTACCGCTCTTTCGGCTGTTGACAAAACTCGTATCATCGCAGAGGCACGTTTCTTACGTGGATTCTATTATTTCGAATTGAAGCGTTTAT
>CANIYB010000230.1 GCA_947471105.1 Cytophagaceae bacterium | reverse complement strand
GACGGTGGCGTTTGGAATATGTTGCGCGTCGACAATAAAACAAGTCTACAAGAATATGCGGCGATGGTTAAAATTAGTGCGGACGGAACGCAATCCAGTTTTGATCGATCCACAGGTTTTATCCCATTCCCTGGAGGATCAAAAAAGTTTACCATTCGATTTGATCCTAAAACCAAGCTTTATTGGACGCTAAGCAACTATATTCCTGAGGAAGTCAAAAATGCAAACCCCGGTAAAAACCCAGCATCGATTAGAAATACCTTGGCCTTATGTTTTTCAACAGACCTGAAAGATTGGAAAATAAAAAAGATCGTGTTCCAACATACTGATGTGATCAAGCATGGCTTTCAGTATGTCGACTGGCTTTTTGACGGAAAAAATATTTTACTGGCTTGTAGGACTGCCTACGATGATGCCTTTGAAGGCGCACATAATAATCATGATGCCAATTACCTCACATTTTTTCGAATCAAAAAATTTAGGAAATAAATTAGTGGGCCGTTTTGTAATGCTCCAACAATAAATCACCGCCAAAATCATTTTTCAAATCTCGGATGACGGAATGGACATGGTTGGCATTGTTCTGAGTATTGTCGTATTCAATCAACATGGAAGGGCCTTGAACCCGATAATAAGTACCCTTACCAATCACAGGTTCGGTATGTCCAGCCCAAGCAAACCACAAGTTTTCAAGCCCCGCTTTTTGAATATCTTTCAACATACTTTCGGCCAATAAGTGTGAGTAACGGAAAACATAAAGACGTACAAGCGCAAGCATCATGGCTTTTTGCTCCTTATTCAAATCGCTATATTTAACACCTTTGGGGTCGCCGATAAGTGCACTTCTTTTGTCAAAAGTCAAGATATCCGGGTAAGCAACCGAGTCAATCATCGCCTGTTTAAACTGAACTTTATTCAAAGAATGCAACAAATCAAAACCTAAATCTGATTCCTCTTTTAAAATTTGTGTCCCCATCGCTGGCCCGCTAGGCACGATGGCCGGATTAGTGCCCAAGAACCCAGGAGTCCCCGAAACCAATAATTTCTGATCAAAAGAAAAATTAAATGAAATATGATGGCCTTCAAACCGCCATCCCCAAATATTCTTTTCAGAAGGTATTCCAAAAATAGTAAAATGATAATTGCCCGGATCACGGTATTTATCCTCTGGTTTTCTTTTTTCCAGCTCCTTCAGGATAACTTCTAATTTAACGATATCGTTGGTCTTTTTATAGGTCTGATCACTCAAACAAATCTTCAACAAACCTAAACCTACTTCTATTTGCTCCGCAGACATTTCATTAAAAGTGACCCCTTTCCGCTTGATAGGCACAAAATGAAAATTATACCGTTCATTGTTATCAAATGGGAAAAGTGTTGAGAGCTTTTGCTCCTCCGTTAGTAACTCGATAAAACGATTGGCTTGTTTAACGGCATTTTGGGCTGAACTCGAATGTGCGAATGAGCCAAATAGAAAAATGAATAGCAGTAATTTTTTCATATAGGTTTATGTTAGTAAGACAAGATAGGATTATTTATGTTAACGCGCCAAAAAAATGGCTGATTTAACGGGATTGCGGTCGAAACGGTGATTCGTGTGATTTGGAATTTACACATGACCGGCAAATTAACGATCAAGCATGGAAAGATTTTTTATGCAAAATGTGCTTAGAAATAGCGCGTGGCACGAACGCGAATGGGTGCATTTTTATTGAATTCATATATATTTCTCGCGCCATTATTGAACCATACAATATCTGCTGCCACAACATTTGGATTTAAGGTAGTAGTGAAAAATTCCGTGGAAGTCCAATAGGTATCCATCGAAAGACCACCAATAATATTTCGATTTAAAAAGACTTTATATAATTCATCAAAGCTTGGTAAAAACCAATCCGAATAACCTTCATTTACAAAATCATCACAAACTCTAGCTGCAATATTCGCCTCTGAACAATTTGCTAAGATAATATTTGTATTGGCTTGGCCTGATCCATACGCACTTGAACTACAACCCATCGGCCTTGGATAACAACCCCAAGAGATCCAAGTAAATTCAACAGGAGAAACAATCAGGCCATGCTGATTATTTGCATCATATCCGGGTTCCCCTGGTTGTAATATATACGCAATAATGCCCCCTTGATATCGATCGCCAACTTTCAAAAGTGTGGTTGGTGTTGACGGCGTACTTGGCGTAGCCGGAGGAGTAGTTCCCCCTGTCCCCGGACTCGCTGGAGGTGTGACAACCACTACAGGCGGTGGCGGTGGAGGTGGTGGAGTTACCGCCGTTCTAAAGCTTTTTTCTTCCCCATAAAATATCCCTTTTTTGTTGATCGCATAGGCCCTAATATAGTACGTAGTTCCTTCCGATAAACCCGAGAAATTATATGAAAAACCGCCTAATCCAGAACCTAAATCTACTTTCCGATCATTGACGCTTGGGTTTCGGTTTTGCCCAAAACAGAATCCTCGTTCTGTTACAGGGGTGTTTCCTTCATCTGAAACTTGGCCATTCGCTTGTGCTGACTGAGTAGTTACTTGGCCCACATCCTGGGTAATAACGGTTGGCGGAGTATAAGCCACTGTGGTGAACGAAACTTGGTTTCCATACTGCAAACCTTTCCTGTTTTTAGCAAAACTTCGCACATAATATAAGGTCCCAGGCTGCAACTCAGTCATCACCAATTTAAAAACTCCCAATTCCCCTGAGACAAGGTATTTATTATCTTGTATCGTAGGATTAGGTTGAGTACTGAAACAAAATCCTCGTTCCAAAATAGGAACCCCGCCATCATATTTTACCTCCGCTTCATAGTTGGCCAAAGTAAAAGAAATGTTGGTAACAGGCAGTGTAACAATCTCCGGAAATTTAATATCAAGCGTCGTAAAACTTTGAATATTTCCCAATGAATAACCCTTTTCATTTTTAGCAAATGACCGATAATAATACGTGGTATTTTCAATCAATTCAGTCACCACGGTTTTCATTGGCCCCACGACGCTTTGGCTAGAAACAAACTTCATTTCAGAAAGCGAGGGATTTGGAGAAAGACTCATTAAAAATCCTCGTTCCATGATATGCCCACCCCCATCGTCAAAAACCTCCCCATGTAACGTGGCTAAAAACATCCCGATATCTGAAGCAGGATTTGTTTTTAGTTTCACCAAGCGATAATCCAAGGTGGTAAAATTACGTTCATTCCCGTAGGCAATCCCGATGGAATTTATGGCAAAAGCACGGACATAATACAAGGTGTTTTCTTTTAATTGGCTTGCTACAATAGCAAATTTCCCTTCTCCATCACCGACTGGAATCTTCAAATCTTTGATGGTAGGTGCTTTCGTTTGACTGAAACAAAGTCCACGCTCAGTCACTACCTTTCCCCCATCATAGGTAATTTCACCCCCCATTAAGGCGTTGGTAATACCAATATTTTTAACCGTATCGGTGGACAAAGTTGCCACCCGGAATTCAAGCGTACTAAAAGCTTTTACATTTCCTTGGCCATTATTGCGATCTGATAAGGCATACGAAAAAAATGAATAAGCTTTTTTTGCCTGCAAATTCTTTAAGATATAAGTAAACTCGCCGCTTCCAGGACCTAAACTTATTTTATTTTTTAAAACCGTAGCAGCGCTATCGTTCGCTGTCCAATAAAATCCGCGATCCGTAATTTCACCTGCATCAGGACTTTGGACATCCGCATGAAGTTTTACAGATGTGGCCTTTATTTCATTCGCCTCCCTAGTGTTGACATAAATAGGAGCACGATACGGTTCTTTTAGGCAAGAAAAGAAAATGAAACCAATAAATACCCAAAAGTGATTTAAAGTGAATTTCATCAATTAGAACTAGGAAAATGTTAACCAAAATTACACGAAACACCCTTTAAATTTTGAAAATCTTATTTAAAGGTCAATTCATTTGGGTTTAGAAATTCCAACCCGAAGGCGATTTATTGGCCTCCAACGAACCCTCTAGATCATCCGGGAGGGAGGAGAAAAAATCTACATTTGTCAACTTCTCAATTTCATCCACCGATACAATGAAGTTTTTTAGCGGCAAGGAAGAGCCCGAATTGCTCAACAAAAATCCAATCATTTTGGGGTTCGAACCTTCCTTGAAAATTATCTTATAAAAGGAGCAAGGCACCGTTATTCCAGCCCCGATGGTTCCACAGGTGTTCGTTAAAACAGGTCCAGTAACTACATAAACACCCCCTAAACTCAACGCGTTTTCGCGCACTTTATCTTC
>CANIYB010000229.1 GCA_947471105.1 Cytophagaceae bacterium | reverse complement strand
CGGCTGGGTGGCCGGGCTGGTGAAGACCGGCGCGCCGGAAGCGAGGTTCAGGCCAAAGAGTTGGTTGGTGGCGCCGTCGGCATTGGTGGCGATCAGGTTGAAGACCTGTGTGCCGCCGAGACTGGTGGTGGCGGGTATGCCGCTGATGATGCCGGTGGTGGAGTCGAGCGCCAGGCCCGTGGGCAGCACGCCATTGGAGACGATGGACAGGTTATCGACCGTGTGGCTGCTTTGGTTGCTGCTACCGTTGGAGGCACCCATGGCGAACTGCCAATTGGAACGGTCGGCGGCGTTGACCTTGCCGGCCAGGTTCATGTTGAGGAGTCGGGCGCCATCGTAGCTGACGGTAAGGAAGTTGGCGCCGTCGAGCGTGATGCCTACCGGCTTGGCCCCGTTGCCCAAGGTGATGGGTGCCGCGCCGATGAATGTGCCGTTCCAGCGCACCTCGATTTGTGCGGGTACTTCTGTGTTGACACCTGTCTTAATGTAGGGCTCTATCAGGCTGACCACGAGGCCGTTGCTGCTGATCATGCCGGCCCCGCTGCCTGTATTGGCGCTGAGCACGCCGTAGTTGAAGCTGGTTCCGATTGTTGCGATGTTACCGGTGGCGGTGACATTGGCAGCGGTGTAGTCGAACGATGCGGTGAAGGAGCCCGGGCTACTGGCGCCCAGCTTGGGCAGAACGATCGAGCCGGAAGTGCTGGTGGTGGCCGGGTTGAGCACGCACGCCCCGCCGTTGACAGCGGCGGAACCCCTCAGGGTCCAATCGGCGGGCAGCGCGGCGAAATCGGTGGCGAAAAAGGTTTTCTGGGCGATCGAGTAGCTGGGCGAACCGGTGGCGGCCGCGGTGAACGACCCGCTCACACCCGACGTGAACTCCGCCGTCGGGGTGCTCGAGAACACGGGCGCCGCCAAGATCAGGCCGGATTGGTCCCACGCCTGCGCGAAGCGGCCCGTGCGCGCCTCGATCGGCCCCGTGGCGTATTCGAGCACCAGATCGCCGCCCAGCGGGGCCGCCCCGGTGCGGTTCACGCTGGCCGCCACATCGGCCACCGTCAGCGCCGCGATCACGTCAACAAACCGGCGCCCTTCGGTCGTGCCGGCCACCGAACAGCCGTACAACAAAATATCGGCCCCGGGGGCCAGGTGCCGCCGCCAGCCGGCGATTTCATCCGCGCGCAGCTGCAGCGTGTCGCGGGTGAGCCGTTGCCCCGCCAGCATCAAACTGCCAGGTTCGCCGTGGCTGAGCACGCGGACGACCGCGGCGCCCGGATTGGCCTGGAGGGCCGAACTCACTTGGCCGATCACATCCTTACCCGGATCGAGGATAAACACCCGTGCGCCGGCGAGCTCGGCTTGCGGCACGAGGGCGACAATCTCGGGGCTTATAAACACTAATTCGCCGGGGACGCCTGATTTCAGGGTGGCCGCAACCGGAAATGGCTTGGCGGATAGGAGGGACAGGGGTGGGGCGAACGCGCCGCCCGCGAGCCGGAAGGCAAAAGCATCCTCGGCCGCGAGCCTCGGCCACGCCGGCATCGTCAGGCCAGCCACCGGAAAATTCTTCAGCCGGTCGACGGCCTGGGAGGAGCCGCCACTGAACGCAGCGAGGCCCGGGGAGAACGTCGCCCATCGGTCCGGGACGATCGCCAGCCGCTGCGCACCGGAATCAAACCAAACGAAGCTCAGGCTCAGCTGTGAGCGGAGCGCAAACATGGAATAACGTAGGCATGAGCTGGCGAGAGACTGAGGATGTGACGGTTCCATGAGAAAAAGGGCGGGACGGGCTAGGTGGCGGGCTGCGAAAGAAACGGGCTAGGCACGGAAAGAAGTGCCCGAGGTCAGTTCCCGAGATTCGCTGGCAGCGGAGAAAACACGCGTGCTGTCAGGCGGGGCTGAAATCCAATGCGGAGGTACGGTGCACCCGAGTTCAGATTTGGTTTCCGGCATGAATTTTAGCTGTCGACCATAGTTTCGGAATTCCGAGTGTCTAGAAATATCTGCATTTGTAACATTACAGTAACATTCGGGGATGGCCTCTGCACTCACCCAGACTCCAGCAGTTTGCAGGCCATACCCAGGTCCTTGGAGTCCTTTGAGTTTTTGACTGCTGGTAGCCGCGAGCGCCAGCAAGTGGTGTTTCGACGATCGTCCAAATATCAGGGTCCTCGCTGTTTCCGATGGGTGAACGAACCAAGCCGATTCTAAGTTTCGCAGGAATCGACCGCTCATGGGCTTCATCAAGGGATGAATCTCTGAAAGAGCGGCTTCGACTCATCGTCTCCGCCCGTGGATTTCTGGGGCCTGCTCATCGCAGGCAAGTCATCGCGGTCTGCGATCAGCAGACCCCACCCCTGACACCGGAGAGAAGCAGTCGGAGGGCGGCTCCAACGTTTCGCCACGTGGCGAAACTTTCGCGGTTTCCTTCTCTGACCGTGCCTACAACGAATCGCCCGGGCGCGTGAGCGACCGGGAGCGGTCCCCTGACTTGGGTTTGGGCAGACGATTGCTTGCACACTCTCACCTACTGGAAACAGCGAAGAACCATAAATCAGCTTATTTCTATAGGACGCAATCGCACCCGCGAGGGTCGTGACTTCACCACTGGGCGAAACCTTCCGGACAACCTCGCTGCTATTGTCGTTGACGTAAAGATTGCCGGCGAGGTCGATCGCCAACCCCTCGCGATTGAAAAATGTCGCGTTCGTTCCCTGCCCCTCCCGCTACCCATAGCGGGGGCCGCAAACGCATGGCATTCTCCTTGCTGACAGGAGACTGGATTTTCAGGGGGATCGGGTCCGGGAGGGGTTTAGCACCCCCAGGCGGAGCAGCAACGGCAGGCAGCGGCGGCGAAAGTCGTCGGCCACGCGCTCCATTTCGGCTTGGCGTGGGCTCTCCACCACCGGCTGCCCATCGCGCAGCCGGGTTCGATCCAGGGCCCGCAGTCCGGCCTCGATCGCCCCAGCCAGGTCGGCGGCGTTGCATCCCTGGTTGAGGGCGTGGAGGGCGAGGAACTCCATCCCAGTGAGCTTGTGGAGGTTGCCGCTCACCGGGCAGGCCACGGCGCTGTAGTTGGCACCCGCGGCGACACTGGCGGCGATGTGGGCGTTGAAGCGTTGGCTGGGGCCCCGATCCCGCTCGCCCGGCACCAGCGCAAAGGCCTTGCTGCCCAGCAGCAGGCCCAGGTTCTGCAGCAGCGAAAGCTGGGTGGTGCCAGGGGGGATGGCTGGCTCCAGCTCAGCCAGGGAGCGGATGCCATCCCCGAGGCCAGCCCGCAGGGCCCGAATCCACTCGCAGTTGCCCTGGATCTCGCCCCAAGCCAGGGTAAAGCGATACCAGCTCTCGCTGCCTGGGGCATCTGGATTCAGCTGGCTACACAGCCGCACCCGCGCAAGGGCCGCTGAAGCCTCCAAGGGCCAAAGGGGATCGCGCCCCTTGACGTAGACATCGCGGCGGAACCGTTGGTTAGTGACCAGATCGCGCACCAGCTCCCGCAGGGCGGGATCGCTCTGGCGTTGGATCTGCTGCTGGGCGGGCACCGGCAACAGCCCATCAAAGTTCTCGGCCAGAGTGGCGCTGCCGAGGTAACTCAAGCCCAGCTCGCGCAGGGGCTCGATCACCTGGTTGGCATAGAGCGGCTGCCAGTGACTGTTGTGGTATTCGTGCAGCAGGTAGGAGGGATCCAGCTTGCCCAAACTATCCAGACAAAGCGCTAGGTCCCGCTGGGCGCCAAAAACCAGGCCATCGGCCGCGCGAAGGCCCTGAAACAGCTCCCGGGCGGCGTCGAGCGCGGGCTGACCCGCACCGAGCGTGCCCTGCAGGCTGGTCACGCAGTGCTGGAACGGCATCATCGCCAGCCAACCGGGCAGGGTGTTGTAGGAGAGGTAAAAAAGGCCGCCGGGACGCAGCGCCCGCTCGGCCAGGCGCATCACGCTGAGGCGGACCGCCGGGGAGACCCAGCTCAGGATCCCGTGGGCCACGGTGAAGTCGAACGCGCCCCGGGCAATGCAGCCGCCAGCGGCCTGCTCCAGCTCCAAGAAATCGGCCTGTTCGAAGCGGATATTCTCCAGGCCGCTCGCCGCCGCCAGAGAGCGGGCATGGGCGATGTGCTCGGCGTTGAAGTCGATGCCGAGGAAGCGGGCCTGGGGATAGTTGGCGGCCTGCAAGCAAAGCTGCACGCCCTGGCCGCAGCCGAGCTCGAGCAGCTGGAAGGGCCCGGAAACCTCCGGGGGCCGGTGCCGGTTGAGCAGCGCCAGGAAGGCCAGCCG
>CANIYB010000228.1 GCA_947471105.1 Cytophagaceae bacterium | reverse complement strand
CCCAAATTGTGTCCTTAAAAACCATGATCGATCATATTTATGGACGCATTAGTTCTTTGACAAAATCGAGTAGACCTCACATGTTCATCGCAGAGTTAAACCTCTACATGGATTATTTTAAAGAAATGCTAACAGAAGAAATAAGTGTGGAACAAATGGATAAACGAAAAAAATATTTCAACACCTTCTTGTCTAACTTAAATGCAGGAATTGAGTATTACCATTCGGTCAAAGATTTGTTGGCAGATTCAGCTAAGCAACAATTTTTAAAATCATTGCAATTTGCCGAGGACGAACTTAAGCAATTGCAGCAAAAATATGCCCTTCATATTGCCTAATAAATCGCTAAAAATATTGACCTTTGTCTTTATTTAATTTTTAACGATTCATTATGTCTATTGCAAAAGCTGGCGATACGGTCGCCGTACATTACACGGGTAAACACACCGACGGTTCCATTTTTGATTCCTCAGAAGGAAGAACTCCATTAGAATTTCAAATTGGTTCTGGTATGGTCATCAAAGGCTTCGATGATGGAGTAACGGGCATGAGCATCGGCGATAAAAAAACAATCGTCATTCCTGCGGCTGAGGCCTATGGAGAGCATTCTCCAGAAAACACCGTGAGAATAGAACGTTCACAAATTCCATCTCATATCGAATTAGCTTTAGGAGCGTCTTTAAATATGCATCAAGATGGTGGTCAGGTGGTTGAAGTGGTGATTACAGATTTATCTGAAACGCATGTTACTTTAGATGCAAATCACCCATTGGCTGGAAAAGATTTAACATTTGATCTTGAACTTGTTAGCATTCAATAATACGTATGAAAATTGACCTACGCTCTTTTATCCCTCACGGACTGGTTATTTTAGGTTTTGTCGCGTTGGCATTCATTTATTGTGGACCGGTACTTCAAGGAAAAGTATTGATTCAGCATGATATCCAACAGGCACAAGCGGCGGCCCAAGAGAGCGTACAATTTAAAAAAATAAGTGGCGAAGATGCCTGGTGGACAAATTCCATGTTTGGCGGAATGCCTACTTTTCAAATTTCTGGAAGTTATCCATTTAGTATTTCCAGCTATACAGGGAGTTTTTTAACCAATTTATTTCCAAATCCGGTCAACTTACTAATTCTCCAATTAATAGGTATGTACCTGTTTTTGTGGGCGATGGGGGCTTCTCCTATTTTGGGCTTTGCAGGAGCTGTTTTATATGCATTTGCGACGTATAACATGGTCATTATTCCCGCGGGACATACCTCAAAAGTATTGGCATTAGCCTATGCTCCTGTCGTTTTAGCAGGAATTAAAATTTGTTGGGAGCGAAATAAATGGCTGGGAGCTGCGATTTTCTCCATGGGGATGGCGCTGGAACTCTATGCAAATCACATCCAGATTACGTATTATTTATTTTTTATTATTGGGGCCTACAAACTGTATACGTTCTCCAAAGCGATTCAAGATAAGGCCTTGGCCGACTGGTTTGGCAAGGGAATTTTATTGGCCATTGGTTTAATTTTAGCCGTGGGAACGCATTCCATGCGTCTTTGGAATAACTATGAGTATAGCAAAGAAACGACTCGGGGTGCTTCTGAATTGAAAGCAAATAAAGAAAGAGGGAGTGGTTTGGATAAAAACTACGCCTTTGACTGGTCATATGGAATCTCGGAAACAGGGACTTTATTAATTCCAAATTTCAAGGGTGGAGCCTCTCAAGGAAATTTAGGAGGCACAAAATCTGCTACCTATAAAACGATGGTTGACGCCGGTCTACCCGAAGATCAAGTCCTTGGATTTGTGGAAAAGGGACCGACCTACTGGGGCGAACAGAGTTATACGGCAGGTCCAGCCTATGCAGGAGCTTTAGTGATTTTCCTGTTTTTGTTTGCAGCCTTTTATCTGAAGACAGCTGAAAAATGGTGGCTGATTGGGATCACAGTCTTATTCATCACTTTTTCATGGGGCAAAAACTTTTTCTTTAATGGTGTTCTTTTTGCCTATTTCCCTCTATTCAATAAATTTAGAGCCATCACCATGGTGCTTTCATTTGTCCAATTAGGTTTGGTGGCTTTAGGGATTTTAGGATTACAAAGATTTATTAAGGAGAAACCGAGTTTTAATGAGATCAAAAAACCGCTCCTCTACTCATTTGGATTAAGTGGAGGAATTTGCTTGTTTTTCGCCTTGTTGCCCGATTTATTTTTTGATTTTAAGGGCGCACAGGACGGAGCAGGAATCTTACAAGATGCCAATATCAATGCTGCCATTTGGAATAGTATTCGGTTAGACCGGATCGTTTTATTTAGATCTGATGCGTTAAGGAGCTTCTTTGTGATCGCCTTAGGAACAGGAATCTTATGGTTAGCTACGAGTAAAAAGGTAAAGAAATCGATCTGGTTAATTGGCCTTGTCCTATTAAGTATTTTTGACCTAACTCCTGTGGCCAAACGTTATTTTGGGAATGATGCGTTTGTTTCCAAAAGTACGTTGGAAGAACAAATCCAACCCAGTCCAGCAGACCAACAAATTTTAGCTGACAAAACTCAGTTTAGAGTATTAAATTCAACCGTTTCATTCATGAATGATGCGACGACTTCGTATTATCATCAATCGTTAGGAGGTTACCATGGGGCTAAGCTTCGTCGGTATCAAGAGTTGATCGAGAAATATTTTGCTGGCAGCCCAGCCCAAATGAGTGTTTTAAACATGTTAAACACCAAATACATTATTGGCGCAGATTCATTAGGCAGCCCGATCGCCCAAGTAAACCCAAATGCCTTAGGTAACGCTTGGTTTGTCAAAAATATCCAGTGGGCAAATTCTGCTGATGAAGCCTTAACGGATATCGAGAAATTTGATCCTAAAAATACCGCGATTTTAGAGGTTCAGGATAAATCCATTTTACAAAATTTCGCACCTGACTCCATGTCGGTGGGAGTTATCTATTTGAAAGAATACAAACCCAATCACCTAAGCTATTCCTCTAATGTGAGCAAACCATCCTTAGCGGTGTTTTCAGAGATTTATTACCGAGGCAATAAAGATTGGAAAGCGTACATCGATGGGAAAGAAGTGGATCATGTAAGGGCTGATTATGTATTGCGTGGATTAATTGTTCCAGCAGGAAAACATACGATTGAGTTTACATTCAAGCCTTATTCCGTAGAGATGGGCAATAAAATAGATGCAGCCGCATCCATTGCATTATTACTATTTATAGCCTTGGGTTTGGGCTTAGCATTTAAAAATAAGATATGATTTATTCAATGACAGGTTTTGGGAAATCCCAAAAAGAGGCGCAAGAATTACAAATCCGGGTGGAGGTAAAGACTTTGAATTCTAAGTTTACGGATATTTTTTGCCGACTTCCAAAATCCATTTCAGCTCGTGAAATTGAAATTCGCAATTTCTTAACGCAGCAATTAGAACGTGGCAAGATTGAATTAAGTGTTCAGATTCAAAAGAATCATGAGGGTGTTGAGGCAAGTATTTTACCGCAAGGACAGATCGCTTTGTATTATGCGGAATTGAAACGAGTGGCTAAGGATTTAGGTGTTTCAAATTTGGATGAAGGGGCCTTGTATTTGCAGGCTTTAAATGTGCCAACAAGCATTTCACAAGAGGCCAAGGAGGAAAATGAGGAAGAGATTGAGGCGCTGTGGCAAGTCATTTATGAGGCGATCCAAGAGGCAGTTGCCGAATGTAAGGAATTCCGTGCACGTGAGGGGAAAATTGTCGAAGATAAATTCAGGGAATATATCGCGTCGATTAAGTCGGGCTTAGACCAAGTATTAGAACAGGATTTAATTCGTATGCCGGGTATCCGTGAACGCATGAAAAAATCGCTCCTTGAACTCGGATTAAACGAAGATTTTGACAAAAATCGTTTTGAGCAAGAGGTCGTTTACTACATCGAAAAATTTGATATTTCAGAGGAAAAAGTGCGTTTAAATACACATTTGGGTTATTTCATCGATATTCTAGCCGAAGGAAATGGCAAGAAATTAAATTTCATGGCGCAGGAGATTGGTCGGGAAATAAATACCATTGGTTCAAAGGCCAATGATTCTCAAATCCAACGCTTGGTGGTGAATATGAAGGATGAGTTGGAGAAGATTAAGGAGCAAACGGCGAATGTGCTGTAAATAGGTAAGAGGTAATAAGTAATAAATATTAGGTAATAGGTATTAAAATTTTATATAGGCTCGGTAATCGCGTCTTATTCCCAATTCCTGTAGAGACGCGATACATCGCGTCTTTTTTTATGCCTGTTAATTAAAAT
>CANIYB010000227.1 GCA_947471105.1 Cytophagaceae bacterium | reverse complement strand
GAGATAGGATGAGTCGATTGATTCACCAATGAACAGAGATGGGACCATTCAATGGACGTTAATGTACGGGTAAAATGCTCTTTGGCTCCCTGATTTGCCGTTAATGTTAAGGTTCCTGTTTTGTCAAAAACAATAGTATCTATTTGTGCTAACCTTTCTAAAGATTGGGTGTCTTTAATGAAAAAATTCATTTTAGCCAGCCAGCGCATACCATGTCCCAGAGCAAAAGGATATGAAATAGCTAATGCACAAGGGCAGGCAATTACTAAAACACTGACAACGGAGTTTTGCCATTTAATGGGGTCGTACATAAACCAATAGGTACCCACGATCGTAGCTAAGCTAATTAATCCATAAGTAAAATAGACGCCTACGGTATTTGCAAAATTCTCCCAATTCTCCGTTTTGTGAATGGGATCCTTGAAGACTTGTTCCTCCCATAATTGTGTTAAATGGCTTTGCTTAAGCTCTTTGACAATCACAATTTCAATGAGTTCCCCGGTATGTTTTCCCCCTGCAAAAATGGAATCCCCTTCTTTGAGATTAATTTTTTCGCTTTCGCCGGTCACAAAACTATAATCGATGTCTGATTTCCCTCGATATAAAATTGCATCTGCAGGAATAATTTCTTGGTTTCTAATGACTAAATGATCTCCAAGAGCGATTTCTTGAAGGGGGGCTAAAACTTCAGTTCCTTTCATCAATTTGGTGATGGTTAATGGGAAATAGGAAGTGTAATTGCGCTCAAAAGATAGAAAATCAAAGGATTTTTGTTGGAACCATTTGCCTATTAAAAGAAAAAACAATAGACCCGAAACAGAGTCAATGTATCCGGCCCCTGAATGAGATAGTATTTCAAACACACTTCTAGAATATCCCACTAAGATGCCCAATAAAATAGGTAGCTCGATCGTGATCTTCTTTAATTGTAGGTGAGACCAAACGTTTTTAAAGTAATCAGAGCCTGAATAAAAAACTGCTATGGTTCCTAGAAAAAGGTTTAAATAACTAAAAAGGTGTTTTAAATCCCCATCGTCTATGCCCAAATATTCAGGAAAACTAAATAGCATGGCATTTCCAGCACAAAAACCTGCAATTCCTAATTTTATAAATAAGTCATTTTCTTCTGTTAAACTTTTATGCTTGTTGGCCCGCGAATCATCTGAGTCTATGAAAGGTTCATAACCGATACTAGCAAGAAAATTCGCTAATTCACCCAATGAAATTTCTGCATCTTGGAACCAAAGGCTCAGTTCTTTTTTTGTGAAATTTAAAGAGGTCTTAATGATCGCGCTATTAAGCTTGTGTAAGTTTTCTAAAAGATATAAACACGATCTACAGTGAATTCCTGGTAGGAAGAAAGTGACCTTTGATATGCCTTGATGGGTGAAACTGATTAATTTATCTCTAAAGATCGGATGATCTAAAAAACTGAACCTTTGTGCATTTGGGGATATTCCTGGGACCACATCACAATCATAATAATCGTCTAACGAATGGTCGGTTAATAATTTGTAGACTTGTTGGCACCCCGAGCAACAAAATGAGTGTTTATTATAAACGATTGGATTTTTATGATTTAGCTCTCCACAGTGGAAGCAGTTTAAATCAATGTCTTTTATTTTCTGAGTGGGTGCAACTAAATTCATCAAAAATATTTTAGACAAATTTGCTGATTCAGCGCAATTATTTTATTGACAAAAAGCAATTGCAAAACTGATGTATGTTAGGTTTTAATTCATGAAAGCCCCGTATTTTCGTCAACTAATTAACCTAAAACGGTGGATTGATTCGATTCAAATGGCAGATACTTTTAGAGATACAGAAAAAAAAATATTGGATAGTGGGATTGAGATGAAGTATTTGTCTGAAGAACATATTTTTAGAAAAGGGCAAAAAGCTGAATTCGTTTTTTTTTTAAAGGAAGGAAGTTTACTCTTTGATTGGCCCTCAGACAAAACAAAATCAAGGATCATTAATTTGCCTTGTTTCATTGGAATTGAAGAAGCTATGGATGGTAAAAGTTATAGCTGTAGCATGAAAACGCTGGTTGATTGCAAGTTCCTAGTTTTTGAAAGGAAGTTTTTTTTGATGTTAATGAATGAATTTGAAGCAGCAACGCCTTATTTTCTTCAGAAAAGAGAAGATTTCAATATTTTAAGTTCATAGAGTGGTAAGTTAAGGAGTATAAGACCCTGTCAGATTATATCTGGCAGGGCTTTATTTTAATGGGCTATTGCGTTCTTTTTTTAATGAATTATAGACCAATGTATCCATCAGGCCATTCATCCATTTATTTAAAAAAACGGTCAATTTACCCTGAAAAGTCATAATTAATATCTTTTTCTTTTGTTGGTATGCGCGAATAATTTTTTTAGCCACCTCATCTGCCGACATCATTTTTTCTTCTTCTCTCATGGATTCCCCGGTTATATTTCCTTCCGAGTTAAGCGATGAGTTTCTAATGTTAGAAGCAGTAAAGCCTGGACAAGCGATCAACACATGTACTCCGGAATGCAATAATTCAGTTCTCAATGCTTCTAAAAAACCATTCATCGCAAATTTGGAGGCTGAATATCCACTTCGGACAGGTAATCCACGATACCCAGCAATGGATGAAATTCCGATGATTCCTCCCTTTGAGTCTTTTAAATACGGTAAGGCTGCTTGGGTTGCATAAACAGTCCCCCAGAAATTGATATCCATGACCGTTTTTAATACGTCTACGCTAACGTCTTCAAACATAGACCTCATGGATATTCCTGCATTGTTGACCAATAAGTCAATATGTCCAAATTGATCAACCACTTTTTTTATCATCGATTGGGTTTCTTTTTCTGAACTGCTGTCACATGGAAGTCCAATGATCGAAATCCCTGATTGTTTTAATTCGTCTGTGGTTGTTTGTAGTTTCTCTTGGTTTCTACCGGTGATAACGACTTGGGCGCCTAATCGTCCATATTCTAAGGCTAAAGCTTTTCCTATTCCTGAGGAACCCCCTGTAATGATAATAACCTTGTTATTCATGTGAAAAAATTTAGAACGAAGTTACTAGTTTTGATTGGCTTGCACATATAAAGCCGTATTTTCGTCAATATTTTAATGTAAATGAGTAAAAAGAAAGAAAGAATTCCAGTTGTCTTAGAACAAATACCCATTTTAGACTTTGCTGCCGAAGCTAAATGCATATCTAAAGTTAACGATGAAATTATTTTTGTTCAAGGGCCTGTGGCTCCTGGTGACATAGCCGATTTACGGATATTAAAGTCTAAAAAGAAGTTTAAGCAAGCCCAAGCAATCAATATTCAAGCCCTTTCTGCTCATAGAGTTGAGGCTCCTTGTTCTCATTTTGGGGTATGCGGGGGTTGTAAATGGCAACATGTTTCTTACGAATCCCAATTAGCTTTTAAATCTCGCCAGGTTTCAGATAATTTAACAAGAATCGCTAAGGTTCCACTCCCTGAATTTATGCCTATTTTAGGTTCTGATGAGGCATATTACTATCGGAACAAACTTGAATTTACGTTTTCGTCGGCGCGTTGGCTTACCAACGATGAAATAGGTTCTGAGGATTTAGGTTCTTTGCATGCCTTAGGATTTCACGTTCCAGGCCGATTTGATAAAATATTAGCTGTAGATCATTGCTATCTTCAACCCGATCCTTCCAATGCCATTCGAAATAGTGTTTTCGAATTTGCAGAAAAAAACAATATTTCATTTTACGAATTGAAATTTCAGAAGGAAGGTGCTTTACGAAATTTGATCATTCGGAATACGAGTATAGGTCAATGGATGGTTACGGTGCAGTTTGCCTATGCTGAGCCACAAGAAATAGCATCTGTGATGGCTTTTTTACAAGCTGAATTTCCTTTAATTACCTCTTTGAATTACGTAATCAACCAAAAAGGAAACGATACTTTTCATGATTTAGAAGTAGTTTGTTACCATGGAAAACCCTTCATAGAGGAAAAAATGGAAGATTTAGTCTTTCAAATTGGTCCAAAATCTTTTTTTCAAACCAATTCAAAACAAGCCATTCGTTTGTACCAATTGGTTCGCGAATATGCAGGCCTAACAGGATCCGAAATTGTCTATGATTTATATTCAGGTACGGGCACAATAGGTTTGTTTTTGGCAAATCAAGCCTCCAAAATAGTAGGTCTAGAATACGTAGAAATGGCTGTAGCGGATGCGCATATTAATGCCAAATTAAATAATATCGAGCATGCTTCATTCTTTGCTGGTGATATGAAACGGGTCTTAACGGAGGAATTTATTTCCATTCATGGGAAGCCTGATGT
>CANIYB010000226.1 GCA_947471105.1 Cytophagaceae bacterium | reverse complement strand
GGAAGCTTCTGTCACGACTTCGCCATTCGGATGCACGTAGTACATCGTCATATTTAAATTCTTTCGGACTGCGTCTAAAATTTCTGGTTTTTTAAGCCCCTTGGCCATTTCGATTAACATTCGGTTCACGATTGCCGTGTAACCTCCAGCGCTTTTCTCGGTATATTGACCATCGGGATCGATGTCGATATGTTCGAGCAACCATTCTTCTGCGCGAGCTACATATCGTTTGTCAGGCCAAATCGCATGTAGTTTTAAGAGTGCGGCGGCTACGACCCAACGGTGATTTGGGGTATGAATTCCACCCACGATTAATGCTTCACCGGCTTTTAATAAGTATTTTTTTAATGGGATTAGCGCTTTTTCAGCCCCTTTGACTCCAGAAATCAATTGATATGCTACGGCAACGTTATCGACACTAAAAGCCGTATCTGGCGGCGAATGAAAATTGGAACTCAATAAATCAATGGTTCCATCGCTATGCTGGTTTTTAGTTAAATATTGAGCTCCTTTTTCTATTGATTGAAGTAAATTGGATGATGCATAATGAATAGACTCTGGACATGAAACGGATATGGCCCATAATGAAATGTAACCACCCGTGGATAATGCATTAGGAATGCCATCTCCGTCACAAATAGCGCCTAAATCAGGACTTTGCGGATCCGTAATTTGAGGATTAGGGTTGTCACTTATTTGCTTATCGTTCAGTCGAATAAGATCTAAAAGCCAGGCAGGTTTTTGCGGTAACGCTTTTTTTGAGTTAGCAAATCCCATAAAGGGAGACAATCCTATAACGGTGGCGCCTAGTTGCGTAAAATTTCTTCGATTCATTTTTTTTCGTATTCAAGCCCCAACATAATGAATGAGGCTATTCCATATCCTGTTCCGCTGACATTTGGCCGATTAAAATAATAGGACTTATACCCAATGCATGTTCCCCCACTGATATTTTTAGGAGTCAAATAGGGTCCATTGGCTACTTTTTCTAAGCTATATTTTTTAATTCCTTGATAGGCTAATTCGGCTGATGCTTGATACGGTTGCTTGGGTAATATGCCTAATCGAATTCCTTTCAGCATCGCATATCCAAACATCGCCGTGCATGAACTTTCTTGGAAGTTGGCCGGATTATCTCCCGCATCTAAAATCTGATACCAATGTCCCGTTTCTTTATTTTGTAAGACCGGAAGAAGGCGTAATAAATTTTTTAATTCGAATGCAAAAGCTTCGCGGTGCTTAGAATTTTGTGGAATCGTTTCTAAAATATCCACTAAAGCCATGCCGATCCAGCCATTGGCTCGACCCCAATATTCACTGCTTTTACGGGTAATGGGGTCTGCCCAACCGATAATACTACATTTGTCATCGTAATCGATGGCATCAGAATCCCAACCATGAACCCATAAACCCGTACGCCAATAGGCTAATTTTTCACTATGTGCTTTTACTTGAAAAGCCAATTCATCGATGTATTTTTCATCATGACTCATTCGATACATTTCGAGCATATACATACTGAGCATGTAAATGGTGTCATCCCATAATTCTTCCGTTTCTACTCGATGAGATACACCCCCATTGGAAGTCCGTGGTGTTTTAAGGTAGTCGGCATACAATTCATTCGCCTTTTTCTTATACTTATCTTCCCCGGTGATTCTGGCTAGAAAAACCATGGCATGGCCAGAAGCTAAGGCATTTGGATGTTTTCCATTGGAAACATCGTAGGTCACTTCCATCGCTTTTTTAAGGTAGTTTAAATAAACTTCCTTTTCTGCGGCAGGTTTAGTGTTGTAGAGGTGAATAAGAGAATTCAAAAAAGTGGCTTGGCCCCAATCCCATTTATATTTATTGGCCGGCATATATACTTGCCTACCATGTAGGTCAAGTGAATCGATCCAATTTTGGCCCAAAAGGGCAGGGGAAAATAATAAGAGGAATGCTAGGTATTTCAATGTAAATCAGGTTTAAAATGAAACGGATGAAATTTAAATTCATCCGTTTCAAATTTAATTAATATCCTGGATTTTGTTCAATTTTCGGATTAGTTACGTCTAACATACCTTGAGGTATTGGGCGCAGATAATGAAAATCTTTAATTTGAGATGACCCATTGATACCATATTTAGTCCAAGGATTATAAAGTAAGTTCCTTGTAATTAACGTTTTAGTGCGTTTTAAATCATTCCAGCGGAATGATTCTCCCAATAATTCTCTCCCAGATTCATCTAATATCATGTCGATATTAATTGTTGCGGGAGTTGCTCGGTATGAAACTACATTTTTAGGATCGTCTGTAGGATCATTTGCTTTAGCAGCTCTATTAGGTGATTTACCTTTATTACTAGCTAAAGCACGGTCTAAGACTACATTGTAATACACATCAGCCGTTCCTAATTTTGCACCCGTTGCTCCTTTAACGATCGCCTCTGCAGCCATTAAGTATAATTCAGCGGATCTAAAAAGTGGGTCATTCAGTGTAGACCAACCATCTGCATAAGGTACCCCTGGCTGAAAGAATTTCCAAAACATAGGCTTTCCCCAAAACATGTTATCTGTTACACCAGTCGTTGCGTTGATGGGAGCATATCCTTCCATTTCATGGTGACTTGTAACATTGTATTTTTTGGTTCCTCCTTTTACGTTGACCCCTTTATCGCTGTCCTTTAAAACAGGATCATTCCAAGCACGAATATAGCCCGTGGTATCTCCTTTAACATAGTTAATGGTTAGATTTTGTGCGAATGTATTTTTGGCTAAACTAACTGAGCCAGCAGCTGTCGCGTAGGAAACGCTGTTATAGGTTCCTTCGTAGCGGCTATCTAATTTAGGGTCAAATAAGCGGAATGCAGCCCAGGTTGGAATATGGGAATTCACTTGTCTTCCGTAAATAGGTCCTGAAGCTACTTGAGCTAGGCCAGATGGACCCCCACCAAACTGACTATGCATATCATTTCCTTGGATACCTGTGGCAGCATCAAAGTTTCCATCTCCTTTGTAATAAAGGGGATTGGCATATTGGATTGCAAAAATAACTTCTTTGCTTGCGTTGGCTGCTACTACTGAACTAGCTAATGAAGCAGTTTCGTTATTTACATTTTTGTTATGCAAAGGCCATAAAGTATTCCAATTGGCTTCAAGTGGATATAAGTTAGAGGCGATTAATTCGTCGCAAAGCGATAAGGCTTTGGTGAAATCAGCATCAGTTCCACCTAAGGAATTGTTGAAGTTCCAACCTCTAGTTAAGTAAACTTTGGCCAATAGGAATTGTGCTGCTCCTTTAGTTACTCTACCCTGATCTGCTTGTGTTGAAGGTAATGTAGCAACACAGTCGTTTAAGTCAGCAATAATTTGAGTGTATACATCTTTTGCAGATGATTTTTTGGCCTCAAGACTACCTCCTAAAGATTCAGTTAACGGCATTGGAATATCTCCCCATTGTTGGACTGCAAAGAAATAAGATAAAGCTCTCAAAAATTTTGTCTGCGCAACCATGTCGTTCAATTTTGTAGGATCCATTCCTACAACCTTGTCTTTACGTGTTATTGCGGCATTACAACGATTGATCTCTTTGTATAATTGATCCCAATACGTCTGTAATTCACCATTTGAGGAATTAAATCGATTGTCATAGACATCTCGTTCAGATCCGATTTGGTTTGTTAAATTATAAAAAGGCCCAGCGAATCCCGATTCCACGAAAAGGTCGGTTCCATTGTGGGTTAATTTTCTTCTTTGGGTCATATCCCTCAAAAGTGGGTAACAAGAGTTCACTAAACCCTCAAAACCAATAGCCGTATTGTAATAGTTATCCGTGGTTCTGTTGGCAGGATTATATTCGGTAAGAAAATCCTTGTCACAACTGAAACTGACCGCCCCTAAAATGAATAGGCAGAAAATGGATGCTCGATTTAAATTTTTATAAATATTCATGATATATATCTTTAAATGTTATTGCCTTATTTTAGAAGCCTACGTTAAAACCAAATGTAAGGGTAGTAGACGGGAAATCATCTTGGTAAGCGGCTCCATTATATTCAGGATCTCCGCCATCGAATTTCGTAAAATAAGCGGGGTTTATGGACTGCAAATACAGTCTCATATTGTCAATACCCATTTTGTCAAGTAGTTTTCTTGGCAATGTATACCCGATGGTTACATCGCTTATTCTTAAGAAACTAGCATCTTGATAATAAATGGCATCACGTCCGGTTGTGCCAGGAATTCCCATTCCCCACATGTCATTGGATGGATTTTCTTTGGTCCAATAATTTAAGGAAAGTCTTCCTCCTCCTCCTGGATCACTGACGTAATTACTTAAGAATCCATTTTTATACATGG
>CANIYB010000225.1 GCA_947471105.1 Cytophagaceae bacterium | reverse complement strand
TCTTGTCCTTCAAAACTCCTTTGGGTATATTTATTTGATACGGCAATGACCAAACAATGCCCAAATCCTGCCCATTTATTTTTATGCGAACCCAATCACGAACCTGATCCAAATGCAATATTTGACACGCCTTTATTTGTTCAGGCATCAAGTCAAAATCAAAGGCATAAGTTGCCTTACCCCAATAATCATGCGTGGAAGAATCCGTCGTCCAATATGACATGGCATCTAATGGCTTGGATTTGAATAATTGCTTCGGGAAAGAGAGGGACATTTTCTCGCTTGGCTCTAGTGGCACAAAAACCTTAGGAACGGCCAATTTCGCTACAGCTCTTTTATCGGCCTTAGCAGACCGGACGATGACGCTTTGACCTGGCGCTAAAGACATGAAAAATTGCTTTTGTTTATTTAAGTGCTCCTTCCAAATTTTGCCAGTCAATGGATCTTCAATTTCCACATCTGATCCTGATTTCGACAAATTAATCATCCCCTCCGAAAAGTTTTTAGATAGGTTGGCAATGAAATATTTCGCCCCTTCAGCAGACCTCTTGCGTAAAAATGACAAATTAAGATCTGCTATACTTTCGCGGTTAATTTTAAAACGCTCCAACACATTGATGGGGTCTGAAACCCAGCGCATTAATAACGTTTCTTTAGCAGCTTGCCAACGAGCCTTTTCGTCATCGTTGAGCCCATATGAATTTGGATTCAATGGCATATGCTCCAAGAAATAAACAGGCAAACCTTGTTTCACCCATTTCGCCCATAACTCCATGGTTTCTAAGGATACATAATGCGGTGCAGGAATGAGCAAAATTTTATACTCATTTCCTGAAACTGATTTCCATGTTCGTCTAGAAGTCACTTGCAAAGACTTCATTAAATCATCCGAAATGTAGTCCAATTGGTACCCCTTGTTTTGCATGTGTTCAGACCATTTTCCAAAGGAAGTATTGATCATCCAATCTCGACTATTGGCATGTAAATCGAGTAAATGAATTTTACCCTTTCCATTTCTTTCATGCCAAATATCTTCCATGGGGAAGTACATCAATACATCCGAATCCGTCGGATCCTTTTGCAACATCGTTTGACATTTATCAATGTACTTATTTAGCTCCGGCAAAGCTTCCCAAAAATGACTTTGAGGATTGAAATTGGTACTCGCATAAAATAACCAACCCGGCCATGCAATTTCTGGGGGAGAATAAGTCGCCCCGTGGAAAAATAGGTGATTGACTCCGCCAATAAATACTTGGTCCACCACAGGTTTTATCTGGGCCAACGAAACCTTAAAATGATTTCCGAGCCAAGTAGCCGTCTCCGCAGAAACTAATTTCTTGCCCATTAAATTAGCCGCCGACGAAGCCAATTTTAAATTGCGAACATCCGGTATTCCAAAGCGAACCGAGTCATAATCGGGATCCACTCGATATCCCGGAATATCAAAAGGCTTGCTTCCAAAAAACTCTGTTTCGGGAATGTCAACAGCCGCATAAATATCAATGAGGTTTCCCGGTGAACCATGCGCTTGATTTCTACTTTGAAAACCCATCATTTTAATCCAATCGGCAAATGGATTAGAAAACTGACTCAGCAATAACTGAGAGATCGTTCGATGATAATCCGCCCAAATCATATTTTCCGTTTCCGTTTCAGCTTTTGTTTTTGCCAACACATCCAAATGTTTTCTTAAGTCATAATGATTTAAACGAATGAATTCAGTAAAAAGTCCAGCGGTATAATTTGCCCCATATACCTCGTATGAGTCGTTATATAAGGCCCTTAATGGAGCATGAGACTTTTTCAATAAGGGCACAAAAGTTTCTCGATAATGCTCGAATGCCGACTTAGAAAAATGGTCTATCACTAAACCTTCGCCTCCTGGAGCAGCGCGTTTAACCTTTTGATTCGTCAAATTTTGGCTCAACATATACAATTTAGCTCCCGAACTTCCTGCTTGGAATTGAGTCTTTTTTTGGCTGATGAGCTCTTGAGTGAATTGACCCTCCACATAGATAGAAACGGCTTGGATGTCACCTGTTGGAGTTTGCCAAGATTGATTCGGACCTAACACAATTTCATCAATTTTATAGGCTTTAGCCGCTTCGGTCTTCGTGATTTGAGGACCGCCTAATGGCCAACCCGTTCCTAGGGTCATATCGATGCCCAAGTGCAATCGATTTGCTTCCTTTAAAACGAAGGCGAATTTTTGCTGCCAACCAGCACCCAAATAATTCTGAAAAGATGATTCAAAGCCTTTAGCCCCATAAATAGGGATGATATGCAAACCGCCAAAACCTGCTTTGGCAAATGCTTCCAAATTGTAGGTGATCCCCTTTTCTGTCACTGCACTACCTGGCCACCACCAATAAACCCAAGGCTTAGTGGTAGAAAAAACGACAGGATCCGAAGATCCTGCCGTTTTCAAACAAATAGATATGACAAAAATGAGGATGAAACTTAATTTTTTCATGCCTCTAAATTGATTTTTATTAAACAAAACGACCTAATAAATTTTCTAAATATTCTTGTTTGCCAGAGATCATGGCAGGTTCGCCTAGGCCTACAGCAATTTGGTATAAGTCCTCTAATTTCAACTTACCCGCTTCATAGTCAGCTCCTTTACCCGAATCAAAACTAGCATAACGAGCCGCCTTTAAGCGATCCAATTCCCCATGCTTGGCTAATTTATCCGCAATAATCAATGCTCTTGCAATTGTGTCCATTCCGCCGATGTGTGCATGAAATAAATCAGCCGCATCGGTAGAATTTCTTCTACGTTTCGCGTCAAAATTTATTCCTCCTCCTGCTAATCCACCTTGCTTTAAAATAATCGCCATCGCTTCTGCCCACTCGTAAATATCAATTGGGAACTGATCGGTATCCCAACCATTTTGATAATCACCGCGGTTTGCGTCAATTGAAGCAAGCATCCCGGCATCAGAAGCCACTTGGCATTCATGTGCAAATGTATGTCCAGCCAATGTAGCGTGATTAACTTCTAAGTTTAAACCGAATTCTGAAAGTAAATTAAACTCCCTCAAAAACCCAATCACAGTAGCTGCATCATAATCATATTGATGTTTCGTTGGCTCACATGGCTTAGGCTCTATGAAAAACTTTCCTTTAAAACCATTTTTTCTAGCATATTCCACACAGGTATGAAGCATTTGAGCAAAATGTTCGCGCTCACGTTTCATGTCAGTGTTTAATAAAGTCATATAGCCTTCTCTACCTCCCCAAAATACATATCCATCTCCGCCTAATTTGATTGTTGCGTCGATCGCACCTTTTAATTGGGCCCCGGCATGCGCGACAACCTCAAAATTCGGATTGGTTGAAGCACCATTCATATAACGCTCATTCGAAAATAAGTTGGCCGTTCCCCACAATAATTTAACTCCCGATTCAGCTTGTTTTTTCGCAAAGATGTCAGAAATAAATTCTACTCTACTTGTAAATTCTTTGGGGTCATTGCTTTGATCAATCGCATCCACATCATGGAAACAATAAAATGGAGCGCCTATTTTAGTAATAAATTCAAAAGCCGCATCTGCTTTGTCGGAGGCTCTTTGACGTAAATCGCTCGCGACATCCCATGGATAATGATGGGTTCCAGGGCCAAAAGGATCTGCACCATTTCCACAAAACGAATGCCAATATGCAATGGCAAAACGCAAATGCTCTTTCATGCTTTTTCCGGCAATGATCCTATTTTCATCGTAATAACGAAAAGCAAACGGATTGTCAGATTCTGCACCTTCAAATTTAATTTGACCAATGCCTTTGAAATATTCTTTTTGACCTAATATGATACCCATAATGATTAATGCGTTAATGTTATTTGTAATCTCAAAACTACAAATTCTACCCAAAAAAATAACAAAATCATTAGATATTTAGTTGACGAGTTTCAATTCCCATGATATGATTCAACCCAAAGGCCAAAGTCCAAGGCAGCTAAATCATATTTTTTTACTATTTTTGAAAACAAACACTAAAAAAATACATGCTAAAAAGAATTATAACCATCGCATTCGTTGTTTTATCCGTTTTGCAATTAAATGCCCAAATTCCTACGGGTATCACTTACAATGCAAATAATCGCTTTGAGCAATTAGAGTCCACCTTGCCCACCCCTAATTCGTATCGAACTGCGAGTGGTTCACCTGGAAAAGATTACTGGCAACAACGGGCAGATTATGACATTAAAGTGGAACTAGATGACATCAACCGCAAAATCATAGGTACGGAAACGATCACCTATTTCAACAATTCACCCGATGAATTACCTTACATTTGGATTCAATTAGACCAAAATATTTTCGAAAAAGGGGCCATTAAAAAAACCTCAGCTACGGGAAATATC
>CANIYB010000224.1 GCA_947471105.1 Cytophagaceae bacterium | reverse complement strand
TCTTGGCGTATCTTGAATATTCGCAAAAGGAATTTTCCAAGAGACACCACTAACAAACGTTTTTGACTCGATTTCCTTGGGTAATAATTGGCCTAACGTTTGAATTCCATAAAATAATCCAACTGGCATATTTGCGGAAATCTGCACTCCGTTCTGATTTACTTGAAGGCGATAGCCTTCTTTTCCTAGAGATGAATCAAACGATTTATTTAAAACAAATCGAATATTAGCTTTTGCCTGATCCCCATAAATCCAAGATAATTTATACCCTGAGATCTTTTTAAGTTTCTCAGAAAATACCTTGAATGCTACTTTCAAGGTGGGATCATTCGGTCCCGACAAAGTCAAGTTGGAAGGCAAAGAATAAGATCCTTCTGGGTATTCAGCCTTTAAAGGAATGGGAATAATGGAAGGTGTTTGACCCTTAAAAACAAAGGATGTCAAACAAATAAAAGCTAAAATTATATACTTCATAAATTATTTAAACTATAGATTTTCTTGCCTCACGATCGGGATCTAACGCAAGCATTGATTGATCATTTAATACCATGGTCTCCCCTTTTTCAGCCGTATAAGGCTTCCAATTAGGTAAACCACCTCCATTTGGATTTCCTGTTCTAGCAAAATTCAAAAAGCTTTTAGCCATTTTATCCGACAAAGCTCTTGGACGTTTACCCCCTCCGGTATGAGTCAGCATTAAATCTGTATTGTAAAACCAAAAACAAATGTCATCACAATGGAAAGCGCGCATTCTGCCGTCAAATAGCGGTGGTTGCCAGCCAAACCAAGAAACATATACAGGAGCTTTTTTCTGACCTGCCTTCACGTTAGCCGTAGCGATAGCATTTTTACGATTTGAATTAATTAAAGCCCAAATTTCAATCGGCTTGGCCTCAGGGAAATTTTTAGCATAAGCATCCACTATATTATTAGTTTGATCAGCGAACCTTGATTTTAACTTTTCTTTAACTCCGGATAAAGTTATTGCTTCCAATAAGGCATCTGTTCTTGACGGAGCTTGCTCATGAAAAGTTGTATTAATTAATAAAGGAATATCGGCTGAAAAGTGAGACGGATCTTTAAAGAATTCACCCGCAGCTAGATATTGACCATCTCCTACAGGTGAGAACCCAGCGCGGGCAATATTCATACGCTTGGCTTCATCCCCCATTTTAGCGGCTGCTTTGTTGGCCACGTCAATGTATTCACGCCAAGAAAGTTTCTGCAAACCTTTGATATCGCCAGGTTTCAAACCCGCTTCCTCCATAATTTTAAGTCCAACTTTCTCTGCAAATTCTTTGTTGGTCCCACTCAATGAACTACCACTCAAAGCAACTGCTTTATGGAATAATCCTTTGGCAGATGGCATATTCATCAAAGTAGTCACTTTGGCACCACCACCGGATTGACCAATAATGGTCACATTGCCTGGATCGCCACCAAAATTGGCAATATTATCTCGGATCCATTCCAAAGAAGCGACCATGTCTAAATTACCTACATTTCCAGAGGCAGGGTGACCACCAGCCGCAGAAAGCTGACTATATCCTAAAGCGCCTAAGCGATGATTAATTGAACAAAAAACCACATCACCAAACCTGGAAAGATTCTCCCCATGATATCCATCCTGCTCTATGGCATTCCCATTCGTATATCCACCCCCGTGCAACCACAAAATAACAGGTCTTTTTTTCTGATCTAATGTAGGAGTCCACACATTGATGCGTAAACAGTCTTCGGAAACATCATCATAATTCCAATGATCCACAAAAGAAGCATATTGATTGGCATATCGATTGTCCATAATTTGAGGTGCTGTATTTCCCCACCAAACAGCAGGACGAGTTTCAGTCCAAGGATTAGGTTTTTGGGGAGGCATAAACCGATTGCTTCCAGACGTATCCGCTCCATAAGGTATGCCTAAAAAAGTATGAATTCCGCGAAGTATAAAGCCACGGACTTTTCCGTATTGTGTGTTAGCGACTGCAATATTATCGCCAACAAATAATTGTTGATCATCTAATGAAATAGATTTAGAATCCTTTGAATAACTGTTATAATGCCCTAGGCTTAAACTTGCTGAGCCAAGGCCCAAAGATTGAATGAAATCACGACGACTTGCTTTCATAATTTATAGGTTTAGTTTCCTTAAAGTTGACAGAAAATGTATGTAAATCCAAATCCTTTTTTATTTTTGTAACGATAAGCATTATATACGAAACAAAATCATGAATGAAACTGCCACGCTTGCTGCTCAGCAAGTAGAATTAACACACGCTATTGATACGGTTTGGGTCGCCATTTGCGCGGCATTAATCTTCCAGATGGAAGGTGGATTTGCTCTTTTAGAAGCGGGATTTGTCCGGTCTAAAAATGCGGTCAGCATTATCGCCAAGGTAATGATTGACATTTTATTTGGAGGTGTTGCCTTTTATTTAGTCGGTTTTGGAATTGCTTATGGAAAATCGAATGGCTATTGGGCCTTCGATTTTGGTATTTCAAAAGAAGATTTAGGATTAGGATTGACTATTTCGAATAGTCTATTTTGGTTTATCCAAATGGGCTTTGCGGTGGCCGCTATTTCCATTGTTTCCGGTGGAGTAGCCGAACGAATGAAAATGTGGTCCTATGCCGTTTTTGTTACGATATTTTGTGCCGTGATGTATCCGTTGGCGGCCAATTGGGTTTGGAATCCAAACGGCTGGTTAGCTGTCCAAGGCTTTAATGATTTTGCAGGTTCTGCTGCTGTTCACGCGATGGGTGGATTTGCTGCATTAGCTGGAGCGATTGTTCTAGGTCCTCGATTAGGAAAATACAATGAAGATGGGAGCATCAATGCAATACCGGGACATAATCTAACTTTATCCGCCGTTGGAGCTTTTATGTTGTGGTTTGGTTGGTTCGGATTCAATCCTGGATCCACCTTAGGGGCAGTCGGAAAATGGGAATTAATAGGATCAGTCGCTACAAATACATTTTTAGCTTCAGCCGCAGGAGGAATTTCAACGATCTGTTACACCTTTTTAAGGTACAAAAAAGTAGATATAACCATGGTGATCAATGGCGTCTTGGCCGGTTTAGTTGCCATTACGGCAGGATGTAATGTAGTTAGTCCCAACAGTGCATTAATCATCGGATTGGTGGCTGGTACTTTAGTGGACATGGCTGTCGTGATCGTAGATAACATGAAAATAGATGATCCCGTGGGAGCCATCGCGGTTCATGGAATAAATGGTTTCTTTGGGACCATTGCCGTAGGTTTATTTTCAGAAAAAAATGGCTTATTTATAACTGGTGAAACGAGCCAATTATTCATTCAATTTATAGGAGTAGCGGTGATCAGTATATTCTCATTTGTACTAACTTATACCATTTTTAAAATATTGAAAGCGACCATGGGAATTAGACTAAGCCATAAAGCAGAATCTGCGGGTATTGATGCGGTTGAATTTGGAGTAGAATCTTATACAACATTTGAATAATAGCTAAAAAAATTAGATATGAAAAAGGTAGAAGCCATTGTAAAACCATCGAAATTAAAAGCTATTCAAAAGGGCTTGATCGATGCCAATATCCCTTGTATGACCGTGGTTCCCGTTCGGGGAGCCGGTTTGCAACAAGGCTATTCAGAGATTTATCGGGGTACCGAAAAATCATTAATCTTATTACCTAAAATCATGATCATTTGTGTGGTCAGCGATGAAAACTTAGAAAAATGCTTAAGTGTGATCTTAGACAATGCCTCCGAAGGCAACACAGGAGACGGAAAAATCTTTGTTTATGATGTCCAAGATGCGATTAGGATTAGGACTAGAACGAGGGGGATTGAGGCGATTAGGTAATTTAGGTAAGAGGTATTAGGTAAGAGGTATTATGTAATAGGTATAAAGAAATAGGTATTAGGTATTTGATCTAGTTTTATATCGTTTTTATAACGCGCATGCGGATAAACATCTCCTCAGAATACCATTTTAGGGCACGGGTCTTTTTAATCATAGGCGCGTGCTCTTTACTTTTATAAGCAAATTGATCTAAGATTTCTTCTGACTCCCAAAGACTTAAGGTGGCTTGTTCCAACAGGGGAAATTCCCCTACCCCTTTAGCAAAAAGTAAACCACTTTTTGAGGATAAGTATTTACTGGCATGAGAAACATTGAACCAAAATAATAGGGATTTATACCAAACAATACTCGCACGCGTTAAAACCAAAACAGGCCCACTGCCTGGATCTTCTCCCATTTCAAATGGATTGTTGCCATTCCAAGTTCCATGGCCTTTAATGGCCACGGCATCCCAACCATTTATTTTGCTTGATTGGTTTTTTAAGACAGACCAACGCGCATTCGTTTCAAAAAAATCATCCGAAGCTTTTTGAGACTCAAATACACCTA
>CANIYB010000223.1 GCA_947471105.1 Cytophagaceae bacterium | reverse complement strand
CGGTCGGCCCTGGACGCCTGACCTTAGCTATTCTGACCAAGTCGTATTCGCGAAAGGAGATTTTAGGCCTATCTCCTATGAATGGGGTGTAACGTATTCGGGGATGTTGAATCTGTACCAATTGACCGGTGATGTAAAATACCGAGATTATGTTTTCAAGCGCTTGAATTTAATTTCATCCACTCTTGAATCTGCGCGGAAATTTGATGAGGCAAATAAGTCGAAACCACATACCTTAAAAGGTTTAATTCAACCCAAAGCCTTAGATGATATTGGCGCTATGGCCATGGCTGTTTTGAAGGCGAAAAAATCAGGTTTTTCGTCGGACATGTCATTTGTGACACAGCGTGCCTCTGATTTTATTTTGAAGGAAGAGCATCGTTTGCCCGATGGTACTTTGGTTCGCATTCGGCCCTTGAAAAATACGATGTGGCTGGATGATGTGTATATGGCGATTCCGGCGTTGCTCCAACTAGGCATCTCGACTAAGCAAGAAAAGTATTTTGACGAGTCATTTAAGCAATTTTCAGCCTATCAAAAGCGGATGTTTAATCCTTCGTTGAATGTTTTTATGCATGGGTATTTAGAAGGAGCGGAGGCGCATCCAGAATTTCATTGGGCTCGGGCGAATGGTTGGGCTTTGTTGACGACTTCAGAAATGTTGATGTATTTACCTGCCAACCATCCAGGTCGGAAATTCATGTTGGGCCAATTGAAAAACCATTTAAAAGGCTTGATGAGTTTGCAAGATGGCACCGGATTTTGGCATCAATTATTAGATAAAAACGATTCGTATTTAGAAACTTCTGCCACGGCCATTTATGCGTATGTCATCGCGAATGCCATCAATAAAGGTTGGCTCGATCCCAAAATTTATGCCCCTGCGGCTATATTAGCATGGAATGCAGTCAATTCTCGAGTCAATGCGCAAGGGCAAGTAGAAGGAACTTGCGTGGGTACCGGATTAGCTTGGGATCCCGCATTTTATTATTTCAGACCTATTTCTCCTATTGCAGCTCATGGGTACGGACCTACTTTATTGGCCGGTTCAGCCATGATGGAAATGCTGAAAAAGTACTCATTTGAAATCAACGATTCAGCGGTTCATTTATCCGAAAAGGGTAAGTGAAATTAATTTTCATGTCCTGCTGACATTTATCATATTTTGAATTATTTAAATTAATACCTTTGCTGCGTGAATCGCATTATTGCTCTTTTATTATTTATAGCTATGCAAATACCCCTGATGAATCAGTGGTCGGCGGTTGCATATTATCGAGTGAACCGTGATTTCATTGCCAAAAACCTTTGCGTAAACCGTGATAAACCGATGTTGAACTGTAATGGACAATGTTATTTATCTAAACAATTACAAGCTGCTGAGGAAAAGGAGCAAAAATCCAACTCAGAGCGATTAAATAAAATGCCAGAGGTAGTACTAAGTTTTCAAACTATTCCAAGTCTTTTCAAGGCACGCTATTTCGAGCGCACTGTGCTTGAAAATAATTTTCCAATTTCGGAAATCCATCCCAATTTCTCCGCTAAGGGCTTCTTTCATCCACCGCAAGTCTAATTAATTTCTTTGAATTATTCCCTTCGATGTCCATCGTGGGTATTTCTCATTTAAATTAATTATTTATGAAATCATTATTTATAGCGATGCTGCTTTTTGTAGCGGCCATCGCACATGCCCAAGTACCTGTTATTAAAGTATTGAATGCTGTCACGAACGAACCTATCATTGGCGCCAGCGTAAAAAATGGACAAAAAATCGTCGCGTTATCGAATGAACGAGGTGAAATCCAGTTGAAACAACAAGGAGATTTTGCGATCAGCGCGCTAGGTTTTAAATCCTTGAAAATAAGCGGAAAGGAAGAAATCGTATTTCTAGAGGAGGCAACATACACACTCGAATCCGTAGTGGTGACCGCTTCACGCCAAGCGGCGACCCGTGCGGAGACGCCCGTAGCCATTCATAAAATTGGTTCTGCGCTGATTCAAGATACGAAGGCGCTTCAATTAACAGAGATTATCAATAAAGTTCCGGGTGTTGTGATGTTGGATTATCGAAATGAACAACACGGGATGGGTATTCGCCAGCCTTTTGGAACATCTGCTTATTTCTTGTATTTGGAAGATGGTTTAGCTTTACGCCCTTTAGGAGTGTTTAACCACAACGCCTTAATTGAAACCAATCTGCAGGGGTTGAATTCTGTGGAAGTCATTAAAGGTCCTGCATCCTCTCTTTATGGGCCTGAGGCCGTGGGTGGAGCGATTAACTTGATTACGAAGACGGCACCGGGTATTCCGACAGCACAAGTGGGTTTACAAGTAGATGAGTGGGGTTACAACCGCGTGCAGTTCACTGCAGGGGCACAAGTAGGTAAGAAATGGTCGATTATGACGGGTGGATATGTGGCGCGCCAAAAAGGTTCTTGGGCCTCTAATTCCGACTTCGACAAGTCTTCGATCAACGTACGTTTAGATTATCAATTTACGCCTAAGACAAAATTATGGGGTTCTTTTGCCTATAATGACTACTTCTCGCAGACGGGTGGAAACATCGACAGTACAGGCTATTATTCTCGTAGCTATAAAAGCCCGGCAGATTTTACCTACCGTTCTTCGTTCTCGTCTCGTTCCCGTTTGACGTTAGAGCACAAATGGTCGTCGATTGCAAACTCGAGTTTGACTGCCTTTTATCGGGATAATGCCTTAGGCCAAAACCCATCCTATTCGATTTCTTGGACCAGTCCAGCAGTTACGGCGTCAGGACAGATAAACCAAAACAGTTTCAAAAGCTTTGGCTTGATGGGGCAGCACTCGCAAAATTTTGAATTCCTGAACTCAAAATTAGTAGCTGGATTTTTGTTAGATCGCTCGCCTAATGACTATTGGGCTTACAAAATTAACTTAGCCGCGGCGCTTCGACCAGACAAGAAATCGGTGGAGAAATTCACGATTACACAAGTCTTGCCATCTACGTTCTTAGGCAATTATTCGGCGGTGATTTGGAACAAAGCAGCTTATGCTCAATTTGACCTGCAACCCTTAGTGAAATTGCGTCTTTCAATGGGTGGCCGTTTCGATCAAATGTCATTCGATTATACGAACTACATCGATAATTCTACGGGGACAAAAAGCTATGAGCAGTTCTCGCCTAAATTGGGGGTCACTTATGAGGCTTCTTCAGCCATAGGTTTCTATGGCAATTTCTCCAAAGGCTTCTCGCCACCTGCCCTTTCAGCGGTATTCCGCGCGAGACCAGCGGCACAGGCCTTGGCTACGGGTGAGAAATTTTACCTAAGCATCGATCCGGCGGTTTTCTCGAATTATGAAGTGGGCGGTTGGGCTTCCTTGCTTGCTCACAAATTGTATTTCGATTATACCTTCTATCGCTTAGAAGGAAATAATGAATTGTTAGGGATTCGTCAACCGGATAATACAACAGATTATCAATCTGCGGGTAAGACCTTGCACGAGGGGATTGAGTACCAAATCACGATCCGCCCGAACGATTCTTGGAACTTCCGCTTTGGAGGAACGAATGCAAAACATACGTTTGTAGACTTTGTGTTAAGTACGCGTGCGTCAGACGCATTGAAAAATGTGAATGGCAAAGAAATGCCGCAAGCCCCGAATTTCATTGCGAATTCGGAAGTGACATACAAATACAAAGGCACACGCATTGCGTTGGAATGGCAAAAAATTGGTCCTTGGTTTCAAGACCAAGTGAACCAAGTAAGTTATGAGGGCGTTTCCGTTTTCAACCTACGTTTGGGCTATAGCTACAAAGCCTATCAATTCTTCACCAACATCTTGAATCTAGGTGATTCATTATATGCCACTACGGCTACGCGTGGAAATACCGCAACAGATAAATCAACCTATACACCAGCGGCTCCTCGCACGGTGGTTGCCGGTGTACAAATCGACGTATTCCAACTATTCAAAAAATGAAAAAATTAATCCTTTTGCTCGTTTTCTTTGCGCAGATTACTTGTGCACAAACGGTTTCTAATCCCGCGAATCAAGCGTTGGACCCTTCTTTTGCAATGAAGCCAAACGGCGATGTCGTTCTATCTTGGGTAGAGAAGTCGGCCAATGAAGTTTTGTTTTTTAGAAAAGTCAATCAGGGGCCTGCTGAGCAGGTCCCTATTGATAAAAAAGCGTCAACCCACGCAGAGGGAATGCCTAAGCTGGCCTATAAAGCGGATGGCACGTGTATCCTTTTGTATGAGATGAATCGCCCTACTGCGGCGTCTCGATTTAATGGGGATTTGCTGTATGCGATGGAGGTTAATGGGGTTTGGCAAAAACCACAACACATTCACAAAGATACCGCGGCTGGACTGAGCCACTCGTTTGGGAAGATCATTTCTCTGCCGAATG
>CANIYB010000222.1 GCA_947471105.1 Cytophagaceae bacterium | reverse complement strand
CATTCGGCCGCAACTACTTTCTTGGGAAAACCAGGTGTTTTGCATGGATCCAAAAGCTTATTGATGCAAACGGAAGATGGCCAAGTGATTGAGCCCTATTCGATTTCGGCCGGTTTGGATTATCCCGGAATTGGGCCTTTGCATGCTCATTTGGCAACATCTGGCCGAGCAAAGTTTTTTGATATTACGGATGATGAAGCCTTAGAGGCTGCCCTAGAATGTTCGATGCTTGAGGGGATCATCCCTGCATTAGAGTCGGCGCATGCGCTTGCGGTGTTTGGAAAATTAGGAGCAAAACCTGATGAGGTTTCCGTTGTAAATTTATCAGGAAGAGGAGATAAGGATTTGGCGACATACCAAGAAAAATTAAAATTGAACCAGTAATATGAATCGTATATCAACTTTATTTAATTCAACCCAAGAGCCTATTTTAAATGTATATGCGACGGCGGGATATCCTCATTTTGGAGATACCATGCTTGTTTTAAATGCATTACAAGAAGGCGGAGTTGATATTATTGAAATTGGGATGCCCTATTCCGATCCGGTGGCGGATGGGGAGACGATCCAACAATCGAACCAAGTTTCATTAGATCAAGGAATGACGGTTGCACATTTGTTTGATCAGCTTAAAAATATGCGCCAAAGCATTTCGGTTCCTGTTTTACTGATGGGATATGTAAATCCTGTATTGCAATTTGGAGTAGAACGTTTTTGTCAAAAATGCCAGGAAGTGGGCGTTGATGGGTTGATTTTACCCGATTTGCCTTTGGCAGAATATCAGCAAAGTTATCAAACGATTTTTGAGCAGTATGGCTTATTAAATATCTTTTTAATTACCCCTCAAACATCAGATGAGCGGATAAAGCAAATTGATTCCGTTAGTGAAGGATTTATTTACATGGTATCATCTGCTAGTACTACGGGTGCCAAAACGGGTATATCATCGGATCAAGAAGCTTATTTCAAACGCATTGATGGCATGAAGTTGAAAAATCCGAGGCTTGTTGGCTTTGGAATTTCCGACCGAGAGAGCTTTTTGAAGGCTTCAAATGGGGCATCAGGGGCCATTATTGGAAGTGCATTTGTGAAACTTCTAGGGAATGCCAAAAATCTTAGAGAGGAAATTGTGGGATTCGTGAAAAGTATCAAGGGATTAAAATAAATTTTAGGAATAATTTTAATCATTCTTTTCAAAAAAGATTTTATTTTTCTATCTTTGCAACCCGAATCAGCTCGGCTTATGTACAATTGGACCGCTAAGCGCTGATAATCATCCAAAATTTAAGAAAGATGAGTGAATTAATTAAGTTTGTTGAATCAGAAAGTGCACCACGTAGAGCGGAGCATCCAGAGTTTGGAGCTGGCGATACAGTTAATGTACACGTAAAAATTCGTGAAGGAAACAAGGAGCGTATCCAGGTATTCCAAGGATTAGTTATTCAGCGCAAGAATTCAGGTGCTGGAGAAACATTTACCGTTCGTAAGATTTCAAATGGAATTGGAGTGGAGCGTATTTTTCCAATCTTGTCTCCAAATGTTGATAAGATCGAGGTGACTCGTCATGGTAAAGTTCGTCGTGCTCGTTTATACTACATGAGAGGTAAGCAAGGAAAAGCGGCTCGTGTAAAAGAGAAGAAAAAATAGGTTTGAGATTTTTATACATAAAAAAGCTGTTCAGAAATGAACAGCTTTTTTTGTTTAATTAGTTCCTGACAGTTTAGTTATTTAATTTAGGCTTATGGCTTCCCTAGCCATATTTAAATCATAGTTCATTTGTAGTCTTAGCCAATATTCTGCAGGGATGCCTAAGGCTTTTTCTAATGATATGGCAAAGTGTGCGTGGATACTTCGTTTGCCTTTGATAATCTCATTTAAAAATGAAGCTTTAACTCCCGTTTGGGTTGCAATTTTAATTTGAGATATCTTTCGCTCTTTCATTTCATCTAATAGAAGTTCGCCGGGATGAGTTGAAAAGAAAGGCTTTAATTCAGGTTTATTTTTCATGATTTATAATGGTTACTGATGGATAAAATTTTGCCAACTAAAACGTAAATATCATAACTAATAATGCATTCGAGTCGGTACTTATTATTAATCCTTATGGATTGAAGAGCAAATTTAGAACCGAGTAATTTTTTAAAATGAAGGCTTTTGATTTGATATAGTTCTTCAATTTTTTCAATCGCCAGCAAAATATTAATGATTTTTATATATTGTTTAATGACCTCAGGCTGAAACCAAAATTTTCTATTTTCTGAATAGCCCTGTTCATAAATTTCTTTCAATTCAATTTTATCAAAAACAATGATCATTTTATTTACGTCAAAGATATGAAATTTATTCACATAAAAGTGAATAAATTATAATTCTAATCAATAAAAATACATGGATATTGAGTTTTAAAAATATTTAAAACTGATCATTAAACTAAATTATCAATAGACTGATTATTAGCCTTTCTCTACTTTCCTAACATGGGCATTGATCGTATCTGATTCAATCAAGCCATCGCGTAAACGAATAATCCGGTGGGCATATTGAGCGATGTCATCCTCGTGCGTCACCATAACGATGGTATTTCCTTTTTTATGTAATTGGTCAAAAAGATCCATAATCTCATAGGAGGTTTTTGAATCTAGGTTACCTGTGGGTTCGTCCGCTAATAAAATAGAAGGGTCATTTACCAAGGCACGCGCCACGGCCACACGTTGCCTTTGACCTCCCGAAAGTTCGTTGGGCTTGTGCAGTGCTCGATTATCTAAACCTACTCCACGCAAGGTTTCCATGGCAATTTCAGTTCTTCTCGCTTTAGAATATCCTGCATAAATTAATGGCAGGGCTACATTTTCAAGTGCTGATTGGCGCGGAAGTAAGTTGAACGTTTGAAAAACAAATCCAATTTCTTTATTTCTTACGGCGGCTAACTCGTTTTCTGACATTTCAGAAACATCCTGTCCGTTAAGAATATATTTTCCGGTGCTAGGCGTGTCTAAACAGCCTACAATATTCATGAGTGTTGATTTACCAGATCCTGAGGGTCCCATAAAAGCCACATATTCGCCTTTGTTGACGGAGATATTGATGTTCTTTAACGCATCGATTACCTCTTCGCCCATTACGTAGCGTTTAGAAATATTTTGGGTCTCAATTATTTTAGTCATGTCTAAATCTATAAATCATTCAAAAATACATCCAAAGTTTGAAAGTATCTTGAGTTTTAGACAAAAGATACAAGCATGGGATAAAGTGGGATATAGGTGGATAAGAGGTTTGATTCCTGCGCACGTTTTTTTAGCTTTGTCTGAATGAAATATATTCCAGCTTTAGATGGGGTTCGTGCCATCGCTATTTTATTGGTCTTAGTTTTCCATTGGTTTCCAGAGGGAGTTGGAATTAATATTCTACCCAATGGCCCCATTGGCGTTACCTTATTTTTTGTGTTGTCGGGCTATTTGATTTCCAATATCTTAATGGAGCAACAGACCAAAGCGCAATTTTTTCGTTCGTTTAAGAACTTTGTTATCCGCAGAGCCCTCCGTATTTTCCCCATTTATTTTTTAGTGTTGGCGGGATTGTTGGTTTTAAAAAGAGCCTCTATTGTAATAAATACCGACTTTTATGAGCATCCGTGGTATTATTGGACCTATTTGTATAATCATTGGTTGGAGCAGCAGGCCAACTGGTCAGATACCTTGTCCCCGTATTGGTCGCTGTCGGTGGAGGAGCAGTTTTATGTCCTATGGCCTTTTTGTATTTTGTTAATTTCGAGTCGTTTTCGGGCCTATTTTTTATGGTTTTGCGTGCTTTTTGGGATTGCTTTTAGGTATTATTCCGTGCATCTCCAACAAGGGATCGGGGTATATATGTTGACCTGCGTCGACACCTTCGCCTGGGGTGCTCTACTAGCGCATTACATCCGCGAAGGAAGATCTGCAGAAATAGCTGTTTGGGTCCGACGATCGATTATTCCCGTCGTATTTTGTTTTTTAATGATTTGCTTAAAACATACGGATGCCGATTTAGTCAAACAATTATTTTTTAGAACGTTCACTTCTTTGGTTTCAGTAGCCGTGCTTTTTTATGCGATGCAACCTGGAAATTTTGCTAAAATTCTGTCGATCAGTCCTTTGCGACTCATTGGCCAAATGTCCTATGGCATTTATTTGTATCATATGTTGGTCCCTGATCTATTCTTCAAAATCGCCGGGAAATTACACATCCCTATCCCCGAATTGTCTTTTAACATAGTCCCTTTTATCGTGTTGTTCACCTTTTCTTTTCTATCGCTTAATGTGATCGAAAAGCCAATACAAAGTTTTAAAAGGTTTTTTGTTTCCTAAGTTCTTGGCTTAACCCCATAAAAAAAAGCCCGAACATCACGCTCGGGCTTTTAATGATCTAAAAAGAATTTTACAATCCTTTT
>CANIYB010000221.1 GCA_947471105.1 Cytophagaceae bacterium | reverse complement strand
CTGCGTTCTCCAAAGGATCAATATCGCCCTTTTTGATTCTATAAACAACGTAATAGGCCGGGGGATCTTGATCTTCACTGGGCTCACCAGGTTTCCAGGCCAACAACCACTCGTCGCCTTTTTTCAATAAACTTACTTGGTGCGGGGGGGTAGGAGCGATGCTATCTTTCCAAAGCATCGCCGGTATTAAAGCAACTGATGAATACTGATTTTGCCTTAAGGTATCTCGCCAACCTTTCACATTTCGGGTGATTAAATTTGAACTGAAATAGATGGATCCTTGCACGTTTGGTAAACTACGAGCAACCTTTAATTGTTTGCTTAATTCGCTAGGGGCCCACGTATCATTTAGGTGATATACGGCATGACCGATATAAATAGGCCGGCCATAATTATGGGCACTCCACCATTTAGCTAAGGGCTCGAAAGCCGCGACTTTATGACTCGTTTCCCAATATAATTGGGGCGCCAAATAATCCACTAAGCCTTCTTTCATCCATTTTTCTGTATCCGCAAATAAGTCATCATAGGATTGCAAGCCTCGCCGAGTGGGCGATCCATCTAGAACAGATTCACTCTGATGGCGCCATATTCCAAAAGGACTAATGCCAAATTTCACTTTGGGTTTAGTTGATTTGATGACATCCGAAATATCTTTAATCAGGTTATTCGTATTTCTTCTTCGCCAATCTCCCAGGCTTTCCTCTGGCAATTTATATTTTTCAAAAGCTTCTTGATCCTTAATTTCTTCCCCTTTCATAGGGTAGGGGTAGAAATAATCATCAAAATGAATTCCGTCTACATCATATTGTTCGATGAGGTTTTTGACCAAATTCACTAAATAAAGTCGGACTTCCGGAAGGCCAAAATTAAGGATGAACTGTCCATGGTATTTGATGATCCATTCGGGATGTTTACGGACTAAATGATTGGCGTCAAGCAGCGAATTGGTGGAAATGCTGGCCCTGTTTAAATTCAACCAGGCGTGAAATTCAATTCCTCGTGCATGACTTTCCTCGATCATGAAGGCTAATGGATCATAGTAAGGACTAGGTGGCTGGCCTTGTAAACCCGATAAAAAAGTAGACCAGGGTTCTGGACTTTTTGCATACAATGCATCTGCAGCGGTCCTAATTTGAACAAAAACCGCATTGATTCCTGTTTTTTGATGGGAATTTAAAAGGTCGACAAACTCATTTTTTTGCTTAATTCCATTGTAATTCCGGGCACTGGGCCAATCGATGTTGGAGACCGTAGCCACCCAAACGCCCCTCAATTCTCTTTTAGGCCCAGCAGGGAAAAGAGTAAAGTGAAATAAAATGATAAAAAGAAAGGTGTAGATTAGCCTCATTCAAGGCGCAATTTACCTAATATGACCGAAAATTTAGAATTTTAAAGCGGATCGATGGAAAATAAATATCCCACACCCTTTAAGGTTTTGATATAATACTCGGGAATTTTCTCCCTTAATTTTCGAATATGTACATCTACTGTCCGCTCAACGACATAGACGTCGGTGCCCCACACTTTCTCCAAAAGCTCATCACGATTAAAAACTTTGTTGGGATTTCTAGCTAAAAATGAAAGTAATTCAAATTCTTTTTTAGGTAATACTAAAAGTCTACTTTGAAAGCTAGCTGAATATTGAGTTCTATTGATAACTAAGTCGCCAATTTGTATGATCTCTTGAGAATTTTCTGCCGGACCTCCTTCTCTATTTAACATGGATTTAATCCGACTGACCAAGGCCCTTGGCTTAATGGGCTTAACCACATAATCAGCACCACCTGCCTCAAAAGCAGCTATTTCCGTATATTCTTCTCCTCGGGCTGTTAAAAATAAGATGATGGTTGATTTTAATTCAGGCATCAACTTCATTTGTCGAGCTGTTTCAATTCCGTCTAAAATAGGCATCATGACATCCAAAATGACTAAATTGGGCTTGAAGGTTTTTGCTATTTCAAGAGCTTGTTGGCCATTAACTGCTTTAGCTAAAACATAGTTTTCTTTTGCTAAATTGTATTCCAATAATTCCAGAATATCAGGATCATCGTCAACCAATAAGATTTTGGTACTTTGTTTAACTTGACTCATGGTTAGAACTGACAGCTTTTGATGAAATTATGACGCAAATATAGACAGCTATATGTTACCAAATTGTTAATTTTTATCGACATTTATACTATCAAATATACAATTTATGTTTAAAGATTCACCTTATTCTGTTCGTTTGGCTTCCGTTTTAATTTCCATTTACTTGGTATTGCTGGGCCTGTATTATTTGCAGGATTTGTTGATTTTAATTGCATTTGCGCTCATACTCGCCATGGTCCTTCTTCCACTTTGTCGGGGCCTTGAGAACAAGGGAATTCCTAGATCGGTCGCAATCTCCATTTGTCTACTTTTTTCTGTGGCGATTATTGCAGGTTTGATTTCATTGCTAGCCTTTCAGATAATCGAATTTTCAAATGATTGGCCTATGTTTATTAAAAAGGCTGAAAAATGGATTTCTGGATTACAAAGTTTTCTTTCAAGAAATTTAAATATTTCAAGGAAAAAGCAAATGCTTGAACTTAGTAATCAGACCATTGGATTATTGAAAAACTCAGGGAGTATTTTGACTGCCACTTTTTCTACGATCGTGCATTCACTCACCATTTTAATTCTGATTCCCATTTTTATGTTTTTCATGCTTTTTTACAGAAGCTTCTTTTTTACTTTTTTGGCGATGGTTTTTCCGACCACTGAAAAGAAAACGTTGCGTGGTATCATGGGCAAAACAGGTTCAGTGGTTCAAGGATATTTAGTGGGATTGCTTTTTGTTATGTTTGCCGTGGCTGGGGCTAATAGCTTTGGTTTTTGGTGGATTGGTGTGGATTATCCTATTTTCTTTGGAATAACGACTGGATTATTGCTTTTGATTCCGTATATCGGCATTTGGATTGGGGCGAGTTTACCCATCATACTTTCTTTAGCTACCCTTAGTCCTTCTCATGCCTTAGCTATTGTCGCTTGGATTGCTGCGGTCCAATTTATTGAGGCCAATTTTATAACTCCTTTGGTCATTGGTTCCAAAGTCAGTATTAATCCCCTCGTGGCTATGTTGGCTCTTTTGGGTGGAGAAATGCTTTGGGGAATACCTGGATTGATTTTAGCTTTGCCGTTTACAGCGATCATCAAAGTGATTTTTGATCATGTGCCCACTTTGCAGCCTTATGGTTTCATCTTGGGCGAGGCACCCAAGCGTGTTAAAGAGACAGAAGCTCCTTAAACCGGATGGATTGTCGGCGAGAAATTTCTATTTTTTCTCCTTTGCCAACGAGCGTAACCTGCAACCCTCCGGAAAACCAAGGTTCAATTTTTTCGATGTAGTTTAAGTTGATGATGTGCTTCCGATTTGCCCTAAAAAACACCTTGGGATCCAGTCGGTCTTCCAGGGCATTTAATGATTTAAGGACTAAAGGTTTCTGGTCGTCAAAAAATAAACGAACATAATTTCCCATCGACTCACATAGGCGTACTCGGTCTAGGCGAACGAACCAACATTTTTCACCGTCTTTGACAAAAATTTGATCATTGGCACCTAAAAGGTGTAGGCTTCTATCCACGCCCTGCGTGGCTGTTTTATGCTGGGTAGCATGGAATCTATTTTCTAATTTTTGAATGCTGTCCGAGAGCCGAGTTAATTCAATGGGCTTTAAAACATAATCTAAGGCATTAACTTCAAATGCTTTAAGGGCAAACTCGTCAAAAGCCGTCGTGAAAATAATTTCAGGTAAAAATCCCTCCCATTCTTCAAGCCACTCAAATCCGGTTTTGCCTGGCATTTGAATATCTAAAAAAAGCACATCGGGTTTTAATTCTTCCACGAGTGGCCCGGCTTCTTCTGTATTGGAAGCTTCCGCAATGACTTCGATGGTTGGAAAATTTTCCAGCAATCTTTTTAGTTCGTTTCGGGCTAGACGTTCATCGTCGACTATAATTGCTTTCATGGTTGGCGTATTTAATTTTCAAGATAGGGCAAATTCACTTCCGCAATTACATGATTTTTGTCCAAAGGTCTTAGATTAATGTGAGCGGTTTCACCAAACAATATTTGCAACCTATTTTTTGAATTAATGAGTCCGACACCCTGGTCTTTGGACAAAATTGGGCTCTTGAAATGTCCAGGATTGATGACTTTTATAGACAAAATTCCTTCATTATTTTTAGCGTCAACTGTGATAGTTCCTCCCGTAATTTTTTTAGAGATTCCATGTTTAATGACATTCTCAATCAGAGTTTGCAAGAGCATTGGGGGGATTTGCGCTTTCAGGCAATTTTTATCTGCCGTTATTTCCCAAGCCAATCGGTCCTCGTATCTGATTTTTTCTAAGGATAAATAATCCGTTACCGTGTCTAATTCTTCGGAAAGAGAGATTGTTTTT
>CANIYB010000220.1 GCA_947471105.1 Cytophagaceae bacterium | reverse complement strand
TAGGCGGAGAAAATCAATAAATCATGGAAGATATTCAAATAGAAGAACTTAAAAACCGATTGGATCAAGGCGAAAAGCTACACATCATTGACGTAAGAGAGGAATATGAATTTGACGAATTCAATATTGGTGCCATCTTAATTCCGTTAGGAGAATTACCTGACCGATTGGATGAAATTGACGCTTGGAAAAACAAAGAAGTAATTATACATTGTAGATCTGGCGCGCGTTCAGGTCGTGCAAAGGAGTATTTATTGTCGGAAGGATTTACAAATCCACGGAATTTAATTGGCGGTATGGTCGCTTGGCAATCAGCCGGATTTTAATATGAATAGTATTTCAGCCCAAGCATTCAAACAAAACTTGGATGCCCTTGCGGTGGTAGATATTAGAACGCAAAGAGAATGGGAGGATTTTAATGTAGGGGGAATTCATATTCCCTTGGATGATTTACTCGCACGAATCAACGAAATTTCCCCAGAAAAAAACTACACATTGATTTGTTATAATGGTACGCAAAGCCATATTGCATGCCAACTCTTAGCCGCAAAAGGTTTCAAAAACTGTCAAAATTTAGAAGGGGGACTGGAAGCGTTTTTATCTATCTAGGTCTTTTAATATACTCTTTTTTGCCTGGTCAGGATGTAACCACACATATTCATCTTGATGCCTAAACCAGGTCAATTGCTTTTTAGCATAATGTCGGCTGTTTCGTTTCAATAACCTCACTAATTCTGCCTCATTATATTCTTGACGCAAATAGCCATATACTTCCTTATAGCCTAAGGTTTTAAGCGCATAATTGCTTTGGAAATCGGCGTATTTTTTGGCTTCGTCAATAAGACCCGCAGCAAGCATCGCATCCATCCGGGCATCGATTCGTTGGTATAATTCCTCTCTAGGCCGATCTAAACAGTATTTTAACATCTTAAAAGGACGAATATCCGATTTGCTTTTCCTGAATTCAGAATAGGTTTTGGAGGTTGATATACATACTTCCAATGCACGCACGACACGCTGTGGATTTTTTGAATCTACTTGGCTTGCGTACTCAGGGTCTCTGGTCTTGAGTTCATCTAACAGAGCACTCAAACCCTCCTCTTTCAATCTGGACATGAGAGAATTCCTTAATACCATTTCGATATCGGGCATTTCATCCAAGCCATCCACCAATGCCTTCAGGTAAAGTCCAGATCCACCCGTGGCAATCACAAAATCATGTTGTTCAAACAAGGATGTTAACCGCAACAAAGCGTCGCGTTCAAAATCACCTGGTGAAAAATAATCATGAATGGAATGGGAATCAATGAAATGGTGCGTAACCCCACCTTGATCTTTCAAACTAGGCTTAGCTGTGCCAATCGATAATTCTTTGTAGAATTGACGTGAGTCAGCACTAATGATTTCCGTTTTCAATTCCTGGGCTAATTGAACGCAAAGATCTGTTTTGCCTACCGCAGTAGGACCTACAATGACCAAAAGCGTTTTATTCCCCCACTCCATGGAACTTAATAATTATTGCTCTTCCCGTACCACTTTTTGCCCCCTTTGGCTTTATCAAACGACCTAGGCGATGCGGCAGGAGTTGAATTGCTAGGTTTGAAATCGGCAGAAGACCGCTGTCCACCTCCACTGCGTCCTTGAGGTGTTTTTGCAGCCTTCTCTACTTTAAATATTTTCATGGGATATAAATGATCCTCGATGATCGGCACTTTTTTACCAATCAATTTTTCGATATCCCTTAAGTATTCTTTTTCTTCGATGTCACAGAATGAAATGGCGGTTCCTTTGGCGCCGGCGCGACCTGTACGACCAATTCGATGTACATAGGTCTCTGCAATGTTCGATAATTCGAAATTAATCACGTATTCTAATTCATCCACATCAATTCCCCTGGCGGCAATATCAGTAGCCACTAAAACGCGAGTCGTTTGTGCCTTAAAATTCTTTAAAGCTGATTGACGGGCATTTTGAGACTTATTTCCATGAATAGCTTCGGCTTTGATGCTTTTGGCTAATAAAACCTTGACAACTTTATCAGCGCCATGTTTGGTTCTTGTAAACACCAAAGCAGTTTTAATGCTTTCATCTTGCAAGATGGTCAGCAATAGTGCATTTTTATTTCCCTTGTCTACAAAATAGACCGATTGATTAATGATGTCAACGGTCGATGAAACGGGAGTTACCGAAACTTCCGCTGGATTATGTAAAATCGTACTGGCCAATTTTACAATTTCAGGAGGCATGGTGGCCGAGAAAAATAAGGATTGGCGCTTGCGAGGTAAAACGGCTAATAACTTTTTGACATCATGGATAAAACCCATGTCAAGCATACGATCGGCCTCATCAAGGACAAAATATTCCACATCGTTTAAACTTAAATGCTTTTGATTCATTAGGTCTAATAATCGGCCTGGAGTTGCGATAACCACATCTACCCCATTGCGCAAGGCAGAAACTTGGGGACTTTGACCTACCCCGCCAAAAATAACGGTACATTTTAAATTCGTATGTCGGGCATAAGCATTAAAGCTTTCGCCGATTTGTATGGCAAGTTCCCTTGTGGGGGTAACAATTAAACCTTTTACTGTCCTACGGACACCTTGAGGTCTATTTGACAATAATCTTTGTATAATCGGTAAAGTAAATGCAGCTGTCTTTCCAGTTCCTGTTTGTGCGCAGCCCAATAAATCGGCTCCTTTTAGAACAATGGGGATGGCTTGTGCCTGGATGGGTGTGGGTATACTATATCCCTCTTCTTTGAGCGCCCGTAAAATTGGCTCAATGAGGCTTAATGATTCAAATGTCATAAATTTTATAAGAATGTGTGCTATGAGAAATAAAACATCATCCTCATAATTTTCACAAAGATAGCGCTTTAATTTTTGCTAATCGAATACATGTGATTTAAGCACGACGAAACACAAGCCTTCAAAGGCTATTTACTCTTAGGAAATAAAACAAGCTTGTTGATAATTTCTTGCAATTCTTGTGGCTTTTGGGTGCCAATTAACAACCTAGCCCCATCCTTAAAGACTAATTGCAAACCTTGGTTTCCGCTGACATTATACACTTTACCAGCACCTCCAAGACCATATTTGATCCCCCAACCTCCATATTCACCTAAGGGACTGTATGTTCTTACGCTGCAATTCTCTAATTGATCCCATGCAATAAATATCTCTTTCAAATGAAACGGGATAAATCGCACGTAAATTCCATTTTCCTCAACTCTTGTTTTGAGGGTTAAGAAATAAAATAAGGCAGGAATGATAAAAACGGGGATAATTATACTGAAGTTGGTCCAATTAAAAAGGGAATCACCCTTTTGAATCGTTTCCATATTTGCGTAAATGGAAAAGCCCAAAGCTCCTAATATGATGGCCCATATCCACCATTGGGTAAACCGTTGGCTTTCTTCAAAAAGTATTTGACCCTTTTTCATATATAAAAATGGGTTATTCAGCAAAGAGCAAAATAACCCATCGTATTTCTAAAGATTGATTACCAAAAATAAGTATACACCAAAGTCAAAAACAAGCAAATCACCACGGTACCAAAAATGAAGGTTGGCGATAACTTGAACATTTTAGCGTCGATCTCCAATCCTTGTGGATTATTTTTGCTTTCAGGATCTGATAAAGTAATGACCACCATCGAAACAATACAGAATATAAACACCCATCCCATACGGTCCATAAAAGGAATCATCATGGTCCCTGTTTCATCGGCAAAAGCAGTATAAAACATCGTGTCATTTAATCCGGTCCATGTAGGAATAAATTTAGTGATGATGGAAAAAGTTACCCCTCCTAAAAGTGCAAATAAAGCTGCCTTTGAAGTAGTTCTCTTCCAAAAGAAGCCCATGGTAAACAAAGCGAAAATACCTGGAGATACATATCCAGTATACTCTTGAATGAATTCAAAACCACCTTTTTTATCGATGCCCATTAAAGGGGCAATAACCACAGCAGCAACCATTGACGCAACAACAGCGATCCGACCGATACGAACTAAGGTTTTCTCATCTGCGGTTGGGTTCAAGTATTTCTTATAAATATCAAGCGTAAAAATGGTTGAAATGGAATTTGCTTTTCCCGCCATCGACGCAACCACCGCAGCAGTTAATGCCGCAAATGACAATCCTTTAAGTCCAGTAGGCAATAAATTCAATAACACAGGATATGCACTATCTTGGTTTAAAACCCCATCCTTTAACATTTCCGTTTGGAACATACCATCCTTATATAAAAGATAGGCTGCGATACCCGGTAAAACAACGATGATAGGCATCATTAATTTCAAAAACGCAGCAAATAAAATACCATTGCGGGCCGTATTTAAATCGGCACCTAAGGCTCTTTGCGTGATGTATTGATTACATCCCCAGTAATTTAAATTGATAATCCACATACCTCCCACCAATACCGCCAAACCG
>CANIYB010000219.1 GCA_947471105.1 Cytophagaceae bacterium | reverse complement strand
TGGGAAGTATTTTGCATGAAGCCAAGGAAGCCGATTTATCCATCCAACGAATCTTAGCGATTGCAGATCGATTGATATTAGAAGGGACTAAAATTATCGTGACGAATCCCAGTCCACTAAAAAATGGCGTGGTAAAAACGGATGCGGAACTAGAGTGCCAAGTGGAAAAACTGAATTTACTGGGGAGTCAATTAAAACAAAAAGGGATTACCCTAGCGTATCATACGCATGATGTTGAGTTTCGTGAAAGTGCAAAAGAATTTCACTATGTTTTGCAACATACAAAACCTGAAAACCTGGCTTTTTGCATGGACGTACATTGGGTGTATCGGGGTTCTGGAAATTCAGAACAAACGGTTTTTGATATTTTAAAAACCTATGGGAACAGGATTGTTGCCTTGCATATTCGTCAGTCTGAAAATGGAATTTGGACCGAAACTTTTTCCGGCAAAGGGGACATCGATTATGTTCGATTTGCCAAAGAATTAAAAAAACAAAAAATAAAACCGCATTTAGTTATCGAGCAATGTCTTGAAGCTAAAACGGTTCATACGATGGATGCCGCTCAGGCTCATGCCATCGATTTAAAAGTAGTCAAAGCATTATTTAATTAAAAAGATTATGGCTAAAGTATGTGTTTTAGGTGGAGGATTTATCGGCCGTTTTTATGCGGAATCCCTTTGCGGCAGACGCGGGAAAGATATTGTGACCGTAGTTTATGCACGTAAAAAAGAAACAGCGATTCGCTTTGCGACGGACTACCAAGTAGCTCATTTTACCACTGAAATGGAAGAGGCCATCGCCCATGCGGAGACGGAATTTGTAGTGATTGCTTTGCCTAATTACCTTCATGAAGAAGCTGTGATGCTTTGTGTGAAACATAAAAAAGCTGTCTTATGCACCAAGCCATTAGGTCGGACTGCAGCGGAGGCTTTAAGGATGACGCTGGCCTGCGAGGAAGCCGGAGTTTTTGCAGGGTATTTAGAAGACCTTTGTTATACACCCAAATTTTTAAAGTCGGTAAAAAGTGTGGAGGCGGGTTCCATAGGCCGAGTACTTTGGGCGAAGTCGAGAGAGACGCATCCGGGTCCGCATTCCGATTGGTTTTGGGATATTGAAAAAGCAGGGGGTGGAGCTGTGTTGGATTTAGGTTGCCATTGCATTGAAATTGCTCGAAATTTTATTGGCAAAGATATTTTGCCTGTTGAGGTAATGTGCTGGGCCGACACCCAAGTGAAGCCGATTGACGCAGAAGATCATGCCATCGGTTTAGTGAAATATGAGAATGGGGCGATCGGCCAATTTGAAGTTTCTTGGACTTTTCGTGGAGGGATGGATTTAAGAGACGAGGTGATGGGAACCGAAGGAACCATTTGGGTCAATTCATTTTTACGCACGGGTTTTGAGATGTTTACAACCGGTGCGGGCACCGATTATGTGGCTGAAAAAGCGGAGTCGACAAGCGGCTGGCAATTTCCCGTAGGCGATGAAGCGCATGAATTAGGCTACCCAACGATGTTTAACGACATGTTTGATTCATTTGAAAAAGGAGAACAACCCCGTGAAACTTTTTACGATGGATATGTAGTCAACGCGATTGTAGATGCGGCCTATAAATCTGCCAAAACAAAATTATGGGAGCCGGTTAATTTGCCAGTTTGGCGGGGTCAAACAGGCGTACAAAAACCGTCGGTGTTCCAAGAATATGACGCGGAACACTGGTTCATCAAGGATGAGATTTTGCCTAACGGCGATAAAAAGGTGATTTTGAAGAATAAAAAAACAGGCGAAATTTCTGAAAAAGAAACCTGGAAAAAATAAGTTAAATGGGTGAAGCATCAAGTTTCACCCATTTTTTATTTCTTAATATAAGCCAGTAAATCAGCCATTGCCTTGAGATTGATATTGCCTTCAAGGCCATTAGGCATGGCCGAAATACGCATATCGCGCTTCGATTTAATTCTGTTCTTTTCGATGTTTTGAACCGCTCCTCCCATTAATTTTAATGCGATGGATTGATTATTTTCTGAGGTGATAATTCCCGTCAGGCGAGTTCCGTCCGTTTTTTCCACTTCCCATTGGCCATATTTATCGGCAATGGAATTGTTCGGATTGATGATTTCAGTGACGATTGATAAGGCATTTCTGCTTTTCAACGTAGACAAATTTGGTCCAAACTCAACCCCTTTTACGTCTTTAATGATGTGGCATGTGGTACAATTTGCCTCAAAAACTTTCTTTCCGTTTTCCACATTTCCAACCATTTCTGCCGCTGGTAAATAGTTCTGTAAAATAGCCTTTCGGTCTTCCGAGACAGCTAGCACTTTTCTTGCCAATGCGCGGACTCCCTTGTCGTAATAATTCATTAACTCAACAAACTGTGGCCAGGCCAAATCAGCTTTAGGAATGTTATTTTTCTCCACTTCCTTCAACAGGTTTGTGATGTATGTATCGTTAAAAAGCATGTATTTAATCCATTCTTTTTTGGCCTTTGGAGCCATGGAAGAATACGCCTGATTGATCGCAATTAAATCTTTTGGCTTTAAAATTTTAGGCAAGGAAGTGATGGCTGCCACCTGTAAATGTTCCGGATTTTTTTGGCTTAACAGGTTGACTAGTTGGGCTTCCACTGCAGGTGTCTTAGCCAATGCCGTCAGTTTTAACGAGCTTGCCTGCAATTCTTTGTTGGCAGAAACACTGGCTTTTTTACTCCCCTCAGCAATAATGGCATTGTTTTTTGGCAAACCACTGATGCCAAATATGCGGATAATCGATCCACGCAATTCATTGTTTTCGGTACTATAAAAAGTACGTGCCATTAAATCCTTTTGTGCTTCCGATAGGAGAAAGTCGGCATGCGTTTCATTCACATAGGCAGCAACACCTTTTAAAATAGCCGCCTGCCACCAGTCATTTTTTGGATTAGTGTCAATGGCTAAATTTAAAAATTCAGTATCTCCTTTCTTCACCAAGGTAGCCGCGAGATATCCTAAAAATTCAGATTTCCCTTCGCTAGCTTTGGCCCCCATGGCTTGTGTACTGAATTTCAATAAATCATATTCTGCACCTTGGGAGGAGGCGATGGCTGCGATTCCAGTCCAATGATCATCGATGTCCTTGGTCAAAATCTTAGCTTTTAATTCAGCCATTTTGGGTAGACTTAAATAGCTCGACGAACAAATCCATTGAAATCTGACACGGGCAGAAGGGTCGTCAGCTAATTTAATTAAGGACTCATTTAACGCTAAATTTCCTTTAAATCCGGGCTTTTGCATCATGCGATCTGCGAGTTGTAATGCATTTTCACGCACCCCTTCTGAACCCGATTTTAATGCATTTTCAAGATCTTTGGGATTTAAAATTCCCCAGTCGTGCAGCAACCATAAGGCGGCGACAGGACCATATTCCCCATCAGAACGAACTACATCAGAGAGCGCTGCAGCTACTTTTTTATCGCCTCTTTGAAATAAAAGTCGCTGGGCTGTTTTTCTAAACCAACCATTTTCATGGCTCAGTAATTTGACTAAATCCTCAGAAGATTTTTCACTCAAGCGTACCGATTTCATCCAGTCCATCGGGTCGCTTCCCTTCTTAGTCACGCGGTAGATTCGGCCTTTCGTTGAGCCGTTGTATAATGCCCCACTTTTGTTTACTTCTTCCGACATCCACTCTGGATGCTCAATCAATTGGCGATAATAATCAACCACATAGAGCGCTCCGTCAGGTCCTACATAAAAATTAACTGGTCGGAACCACGGATCTTTTGAGGCTAAAAATTCCTTTTTTTCTAAGAGTCTTTTGCCTGAAAAAGTGGCTCCTTTCGACTCGATGATGTCGGCGTGAACAAGGTTGTGCGTAGGCTCGCCTATAAATGTTACATTTTTAAAGTCTTTGCCAAAAGCCCCGCCGTCATACCAAGTCACACTGCAACTTGAAGTCACCACGCCGATGTCAGTAAGCAATTGGTGATTCGGATTTTCTGAAATGGGATACACTTCACACGCATCCCCATGATCTGGAATTTTAGACATGGCTTCTGAAATCACTAAATTTTTGTTGGCATTTACATAGCGCGCGTCGATGACCTCATGAAAAAGATGGTCGGCATTATCGGTATAAAAACGCCTGCCCCATGGATCTGTGGTATGTCCATATTGGGTCTCCCCGGATAAGGACTCAATCTCAAATGAGCCGGGCTTAAAACGAACATTTCGGCCATTCCCATTTTGTGGTAATTTAGCGGCATTGGGATTGCCCGCGAAAGTGATTTCTTTTCCTTTATCTCCAAAAATATTTTCATACGAGAACGAATTAATGGCTCCCGAATGGCCTAAATAAATCCAATTATCGATCCCAAATTTTGGGCTATTCATATTATGTTGCGGATTTGACAAAGAGAATCCCGTCAAAATTACTTCGCGTTTATCCGCCTTATTATCTCCATCCGT
>CANIYB010000218.1 GCA_947471105.1 Cytophagaceae bacterium | reverse complement strand
GCCCCCTCATTTTCCCAGCGCCAAAAACCATAGATGGCCGGAGAAACTTTGGGACCGGCATCGCTTAAATATACTTTTTCCATATGCTAACTTTTTAAAATTAATTTAGAAGCCTCCCACAAATCACGAACCACAAAAGTGGCATTCGTTTCTTCACCTTCAGGGGCCAAACGTATCGTTCTAAGTCCAGCGCGCGTTCCCGCGATAATATCACGTTCATGATCGCCGACCATAAAAGATTTTTCAAAATCAACATGGTATTTAGCCGCCGCCTTCTCAATCAACAAGGAGCCTGGTTTTCTCGTTAAAGAACGGCTATCAAAATTTTCATGATAAGGGCAAAAATATAAATCATCTAACACGCCACCACATGCATTTTGAATCGCTTCATGAATCGCATACACGTGCTTGCGTTCATAAAGTCCTTTGGCAATACCGCTTTGATTCGTTATAACGACCAATAAATATCCAGCTTCTTTTAAGGCGATTAAAGCCTCAGGGACCCCTTTTGGAATGATAAAATCTTCCATGCGGTACACGTAATCAACGCGATCCACATTAAGAACACCGTCGCGATCCAAAAAAATGCACTTTTTTTTCATATATACTTAGGCAAACAAACGAGACCAAGGGATACGGCTTAAAATTAATAAAAGACCGATTCCATTAAAGATCAACGCATTTTTATGCTTAGCTGCATCAGCTATATTTTTCTTATTTTTGGCATTTACTATGGTCGCTAAAACTACCGCAATGACGTTCACTGAAATATGCTCAACGGCAATTAAACGAGTCGCTGGATCTTTCATGGCCGCACCAAAATCCGCAAAAGCTGCTGCTGTTACAGGGCTTAAGAAAAAATAAAGCACTAGGCCGATCAACAATTGAGTATGCAAAGAGATCATGAAAAACAATCCTGCTTTGCGATCTGCGTCAACAAAAGCGCCTCCGCTGGATAATCCGCGAATAGCGCGAACCAATAGATTTAAACCTAAAAGAAAGACAAGTACAAAAAGTACAATGTGAACATTTGTTACAATAGAATACATATCGTGTAAATTTGATTTCCGCAAAGATACAAAAAGGGAGTGGAACGTGACCTTAATTACGTTTAATCCTCCAATTTTCTTTACCTTTGAGGCTTAAATTTCTTTATTTATGGCAGATCCCAGTAAGCTACACGCGATGATCAATGCACGTTGTCCCCATTGTCACGAAGGCCGACTTTTCAAATACAAATGGTGGAATCTTTTAAATTTCACTCAAATGCATGAAAATTGTCCCCATTGCGACCTGAGATATGAAGTGGAACCCGGATTTTTTTATGGCGCTATGTACATTTCATATGCTTTTACCGTAGGCATCATGTTATTTGGCGGAATTATTGTTTTCAATTTTTTCAACGATCCTCCGGCCATGGGTTATGTGGTACCCATTACGATATTTTCTTTGGTCATGGTCCCGTTTAATTTTAGGACGGCCCGCGTGATATTTATTCATTTGTTTTCTGGCATTTCTTACGAACAAGAATCGATCAATAGCTAATGAAAATACTCGATTATTACATTTTAAAAAAGTTTCTGAAGACCTACGTTTTCGCCGTTTTTTTAATTGTATTAATTGTCATGGTCATCGATTATACCGAAAAAATCGATGATTTCATTCGCAAGCAGGCGCCCATGCATGCCATTATTTTTGATTATTATTTGAATTTTATTCCCTACTGGGCCAACTATATTTCGCCATTGATGGTGTTTATTGCCACCGTATTTTTCACGGCCAACCTAGCCGCGAAAACGGAAATAATAGCTATTTTGAGCTCTGGGGTGAGCTTTACTCGATTAATGAGGCCTTATTTAATTGGCTCCTCAATCATTGCCATCGGGACTTTTATAATGATTGGTTGGGTCGTCCCAAACGCCAATAAAATTCGGGTACCTTTCGAACATCAATACATCAACGGCACCTACTTTTTCGACAAGCGAGATGTGCATATCAAAATTGCCCCCGATGTGTATGCCTATATTGAAAGCTACGACAACAATACCAATACCGGTTATCGATTCAGTTTGGAACGAATTTCCAATAATGAGATTAAAGAAAAATTAATGTCCGACCGAATTACCTGGGATACCATTCGCAAAAAATGGACGATTCATGATTACCGAATTAGGAATTTAATGCCGGGAAAAACGGGAATTATATCGGGTATAAAAATAGACACGACCTTAAATTTATTTCCCAAAGACTTTCAAAATAAGCATCTCTTGCACGAAACTTTTACCTTGCCTGAACTCAATCGGCACATCGATTTAGTTCGTTCACGAGGAGCTGATGGCATAGAAGTATTTTTAATTGAAAAGTATTTACGCTTTGCCAATCCCATTTCCGTGATCATTTTAACGATCATTGGCTTCTTAGTTTCGGCGCGTAAATCCCGCGGTGGCGTAGGATTTCAAATTGCCCTTGGATTTAGCTTAGCCTTTATTTACATCTTGTTTTTCATGATGAGTAAAGGAATTGCTGAAGGTGGGGGAATGCCTCCGTTATTAGCCGTATGGCTTCCAAACATTGTTTTTGGTGCCGTGGGTGTTGGACTTTATTATACCTTACCTCGATAAGATGAAAACGGCACCTCGCTTATTGGACTATTTCAAAATCCATTTTATTGTCATTATTTACGCTTTCACAGCCATTTTGGGAAATGCGACTCAGGCTAATGCACTCACCATTGTATTTGTGAGATGTGTGATTACGTCGATTAGCTTAGCATTGATTATCCAGTACAGTAAAAAAAGTTTTCAAGTAAGTAAATCCGTTTTGTGGGTGTGGGTTTTAAATGGGGTGTTTGTCGCGTTGCATTGGTTATTGTTTTTTGGCGCGGCAAAAGTTTCTACCGTGGCCATGTGTCTTGCAGGCTTATCTACGCAAACTTTTTGGACCTCATTGATTGAGCCTATCGCTAAGAAAGTTCGGATTTCGATGATTGAAGTATTTTTAGGCTTACTCGTGATCGCAGCCTTGGTGATCATCTTTTCGGTCGAACAAGCCCAGTGGCTTGGGTTGCTCATGGGCATCGCATCTGGATTTTTTGGTGCCCTATTTTCGGTAGTCAATGGCCAGTTTACCCATACCCATGACCCAAAATTAATCACCTTATATGAAATGATGGCGGCGGGAATTATAACCGGGATGGTTTGGAGTTTTGGGGCATTTGATGGGCTAACTGGATATTTCCCGGTAGGGCTCGACTGGCTCTGGATTGGAATTTTAGCGTTGGTTTGTACCGTGTATGCCTATACCGAAACCATCCATTTATATAAAGTTTTCTCTGTTTTCTCCATCAACTTAGTCATCACGCTGGAGCCTGTTTATGGAATGATTTTAGCGATTTATATTTTTGGTAGCAAGGAAATTATGCAACCAGGCTTTTATTATGGGACCATTTTGCTGGTTCTGACCGTCATGGCACACCCTTTTTTAAAGAAATCCAAAAATTTGGTCTAAAAAACCTGTTTTTTCTTCTTCTTTATCAGGAAGCTTTTTAGCTTTACAAAATTTGGAATTTTTAAAGCTGGAAAAGCTAACTAAAAAAATAAAAGCGAGAGATTAAAATTATAAGTTACCTGTTCAATTTAAACCTATTCATTAAATGAAAAAGTACAACGTTGCCATTGTGGGCCTAGGTTTTGGGGCTGAATTTATCCCTATTTATTTAAAACATCCTTTGGCTAATATGTATGCCATTTGCCAGCGAAATGCTGAAAAACTTCAGTCCATTGGCGATGCATATGGAATCGAAAAACGTTATACGGATTTTGAAGAATTGATTAAAGACCCGGCTGTCGACGTCGTTCATATAAATTCTCCCATTCATTTACATGCCGAGCAAACGCTCAAAGCTTTGCTGGCCGGAAAACATGTAGCCTGCACCGTTCCTATGGCTACGAGCGTAGAAGATTGCAAGGCCATTGTGGAGGCGTCCCGTAAAATGGGGAAAAAATACATGATGATGGAGACTGTGGTTTATTCCAGAGAGTTTTTGTACATCAAAGAGCTTTACGACAAAGGGGAATTAGGAAAAATACAATTTTTAAAAGCTTCACACCAACAAGAAATGGATGGTTGGCCTGATTACTGGCCTGGACTTCCGCCGATGCATTATGCCACCCATTGCGTGGGACCTGTGGCGGGATTGTTACGTTTGGAGGCGGAATATGTTTCTTGTTTTGGATCGGGAACGATTCGCGAAGAATTGATCGCCCATTATAATTCTCCTTTTGCCGTTGAGTCTGCACATATCAAATTCAGAGATTCTGATTTAAGCGCGATGGTTTATCGCTCGTTATTTGACGTAGCAAGGCAATACCGTGAAAGCTTTGAAGTCTATGGGTCTAAAAAATCAGTAGAATGGCCTTTGATAGAAGGCGAAGAATTAATCGTTCACACGGCT
>CANIYB010000217.1 GCA_947471105.1 Cytophagaceae bacterium | reverse complement strand
GATGTTATTGGACCCAACAAATACAAGCAGGGAATGGTTTTTCGTTGCAATTTAGACGGAAGCAAAGTAGAATGTTTAGGTCATAATTTTAGAAATAACTATGAAGTAGCCGTTGATTCTTATGGAGCGATGTGGCAATCAGATAATGATGATGATGGAAACAAAGGGGTTCGTATAAACCATGTTTTTCCGTACGGCAATTATGGATATAAAGATGAAATCACGAATGATGGTTGGCAAGTCAATCGGACCAACATAGAACCCGAAATACCCAAAAGACATTGGCACTTAAACGACCCAGGTGTTGTGCCTAATTTATTGCAAACGGGTTCGGGATCGCCGACAGGTATTTTAGTTTATGAAGGAAATTTGTTGCCGGCAGCATTCCAAAATCAAATTATCCACTGCGATGCAGGTCCGAATGTATTAAGAAGCTATCCTGTTAAAAATAATGGAGCTGGTTATTCTGCAGAAATTTTAAATATCGTTCAAGGCGTAAATGATCAATGGTTTAGACCTGCCGATGTTTGTGTGGCACCGGATGGTTCTATTTTTGTGGCCGACTGGTACGATCCAGGAGTAGGTGGACATCAAGCAGGCGATCAAACTCGGGGTAGAATATATCGAATAGCCCCTAAAAATCACCCCTACAAAGTGGCAAAATTAGACTTATCCACACCTGAATTAGCCTTAAGCGGTTTAGAAAACCCTAATTTAGAAACAAGGTATTTAGCCTATCGTAAATTGCAAAATTTGGGTGCAGGGGCAATAAAAGTGCTTGAAAATAGCTTTGCAACGAATTCAAATCCAAGATTTAGAGCTAGAGCATTTTGGTTGTTGGCTAATAGCCCAAAAGGTTTTGATTACATTCAAAAAGCGGCAGAAGATGCTAATCCAGACATTCGCATGACGTCAATTCGTGCCATGAGCAGATTGCCTATCGGCCAGTGGAAAAAATTAGGGGATAAATTAGCTGATGATGCGGACCCACAAGTAAGAAGAGAATTGGCTATCGCGTTACGACATAATTCAAGTCCTAATGCAGATAAAATGTGGACGAAACTAGCCTTGCAACATAACGGTCAGGATCGTTGGGCTTTAGAAGCATTAGGCATTGGTGGGGATGGCGTTTGGGAAAACAGATTGGATCATTATATGGAATCCATAAAAACCTTACCCGCGAAGCCTGCAGGATTCAATGATTTAATGTGGCGTGCGAGAAGTGAGAAAGCACTTCCTTTTATTGCTGAGCTCATAAAAGCGGATGGAAATTTAGATCAAAAGTTGGCTTATTTCAGAGCATTGGATTTTATTCCTGGGGAAAGTAAGCATACAATCTTACTTGACTTGATAACCAATCGCTTTAAAAATGATCCCGCAAGCCAATTGGTTGCCTTGCGACATATAAAGCTGTCTGTTCTTCAATCGAACCCAGCTGCAAAGAAAACGTTATTAGCTTTGATGGCTAAAACGAGCAATGAGTTAGATTTTTTAGAGTTAGTTGAAAAATATGAACTGACTGAGGCCACACCTAAATTGCTAAAAATGATTCTTGATGGCAAGCAAACAAGAAAAGCCGGACAAATTATGTATAAGTTAAATGGAGGATCTGATTTAATTGACAAAACATTTAGAACAGGAAATGAAACGGTACAAAGAGCCATCATCGAAAGTATTCGTTGGCAAGGTAAAACCGAATCCATTAACCTACTAAACGAGGCAATGACGTCAGATAAATTTAGTTTGGCGATACAAAGGGAATCGGCTAGATCTTTAGGAAATTCATTAGCTGGTGAAAATTATGTTTTAGAGGCTTTGAAAAGCAAAAAGGTTCCTGAAAAATTCATTCCGTCGGTGGTTGAATCAGTCAGCAGAACGTCCAGAAAAGCCATCAAAGCGGAGGCTGCTACCTATTTAAGTTCCTCTCAGAAGTCGGCAAGTCTCAATAAACACCCGGCATTAACTGAACTAGTAGCCCTACGTGGAAATGCGAAAGACGGATTGAAAACGTTTATCAATCAATGTTCTATGTGTCATCAAGTATACAATGAAGGGATTGATTTTGGTCCTAAACTCTCGGAAATAGGCAGTAAATTATCAAGGGAAGGGCTATACTTATCGATCATGCATCCAAACGCGGGAATCGGTTTTGGATATGAGACCTATGAGCTTAAAACTAAATCAGGGGATACGTATCAGGGAGTTGTGGTATCCAAAAATGAGACAGATGTGATGTTGAAACTACCTGGTGGATCCACACAAAGTTTTAAAACATCAGCGTTGAAATCCATGAAACAATTACCTGATTCGTTGATGCCCGAAGGATTAGCGGATCAAATGAACACCCAAGAATTTACCAATTTAATCGAATATTTAGCAACATTAAAAAAGAAATAAGATGAATCGAAGATCGTTTGCCAACATGCTTGGTGGAAGTTTATTAACGGCTGGGGTTGGCTCTCAAGCATTAGCATCCACAACCAAAAGTAAAAGTTTATATGCCTTAGCGGAAGCTCCTTATAAAATGTTGTATGCTCCGCATTTTGGTATGTTTAAAAATCATGCTGGAAATGATGAGATAGACCAATTGAAATTCATGTATGACATGGGATTCAGGTCTATGGAAGATAATGGAATGATGGGCCGTACACCTGAATTACAAAGTAAAATAGGTGAGACGATGGCGAAGTTAGGGATGACGATGGGAGTGTTTGTCTTAAATCATGAAGGATTTCCAGATAAACTCACTATGACTACGGGTACTAAAGAATGGAAAGAAGCATTTAAGAAAGCGTGTAAAAGCGCGATTGAAACATCTAAAAGGGTTAATGCCAAATGGTGTACCGTTGTGCCAGGGAACTACTTAAGAAAATTGCCTATTGGAATTCAAACAGGAAATGTGATTGACAGCTTAAAAATAGGCGCTGAATTATTGGAACCCCATGGATTAGTGATGGTATTGGAGCCATTAAGTGATACACCCGATTTATTTTTACGCTTTTCAGACCAAACCTATGAAATATGTAGAGCGGTAGGAAGTCCTTCATGTAAAATTCTTTTTGACATGTACCACATGCAAAAAAATGAAGGCAACATGATTAATAACATCGATTTGTGTTGGGATGAAATCGCTTACTTCCAAATAGGTGACAATCCAGGCAGAAAAGAGCCTACCACGGGAGAAGTAAATTATGCGAATATCTTCAAGCATTTGCATAAAAAGGGCTATACTGGTGTATTAGGAATGGAACATGGTAATTTCTATCCAGGCAAAGAGGGTGAAATTAAAGTGATGGAAGCCTATCGAAAATCAGATCTTAGCTAATTTTTTTGGAAATTCAATTAAATATTTAGACATTCGTTTAAATATTTAATTGAACCATGGAAATAACATTTAAAGCAATCAATGATCCAACTCGGCGAGAGATACTTGTTTTTTTAATTGGCGGCGCGCAAAACGCCGGAGAAATTGCCAAGCAATTTTCAATGTCAAAACCAAGTATTTCTCATCATTTGGATTTACTCAAGCAGGGAAATCTTATCCTTGCAGAAAAAAAGGGGCAATACATAATTTATTCATTAAATAGATCAGGCTTTGAATTAGTTCATGTCTGGTTCCAGGGATTTGCTCAATATTTTGAATTTCCTAAACCTAAAATTCGTTTATAATGAATGTTCCTAATGAATTTGGGAATCCATTTCCTTTACATTAATTTCAACAAAAAATTCAGATCTGATGAGTGAAAAATTGCAAAAATCGTTGGCCTTTTTAAATTCAGAAATGCCAAATAACTGGCTAAGTTTAGCGGTAACAACTTTACCTAAACGAAATGTATTTCAATCCATAGGAGATTTTTTCGCAGGTAAATCAGGTAATCATCGAATTTCATATTTGGCCGCAACGGAAAATGAGGTTAAAATCATTCATTATCAAGGTTTAAATGTGGTGGGCGCACAAACTATTCCGGTGAACTCAATGGAATCATTTGAGATTTCAGAAGGTAGCACTGAGGATGGAGTTGTAGCTATATTTCATGTCAACTTGGAAGAAATAATATCCACCAATAAAAAAGGAGTAAAAAAACTAAAAAGCCATTATTATAAGTTGATGCCCCCCCTTTTAGGAATCAATGCCTCACCTATTCAAGCGGTTGAAGAAATTTTATGGGCCCAAAATGCGCGAAAAAGCATGTTGGCCACTTTAAAACCATATGCTGAAAAAATTCAATTGCGCTTAGCTGAAGAGTTTAGAATTGCGGAAGAAATTAGGATTGCCGAGGAACAAAGAATCGCAGAGGAATTACGTTTAAAGGAAGAGGCAAAACAAGCGAAAATAGACGAAATAGAAAGAATAAAAGCTGAAAAATTGCGCTTAAAGGAAGAAGCCCAACAAGCGAAAATAGACGAAAAGGAAAGAAAGAATTCTGAAAATAGGTCTTAAGGAATTGGGGGGATTCTAACGATACTATTC
>CANIYB010000216.1 GCA_947471105.1 Cytophagaceae bacterium | reverse complement strand
TCCAGCGAATCAAGCGTTGGATCCCTCTTTTGCAGTAAAGTCAAATGGCGACATTGTTTTGTCTTGGGTGGAGAAATCGGCCAATGAAGTTTTGTTTTTTAGAAAAGTCAATCAGCGGCCTGCGGAACAGATCCCTATTGATAAAAAAGCGTCTACCCACGCAGAAGGTATGCCTAAATTGGCCTATAAAGCAGATGGCACTTGTATCCTTTTGTATGAGATGAATCGCCCTACTGCGGCGTCTCGATTTAATGGGGATTTGCTGTATGCGATGGAGGTTAATGGGGTTTGGCAAAAACCACAACACATTCACAAAGATGCCGCAGCTGGATTAAGCCATTCATTTGGTAAAATTATTTCACTACCCAATGGAGAAGTGAGGGCTTATTGGCTCGATGTTAAATTAGGACCCAAAGGTAGAACGCTAGTAACGGCTGATACAAGTCCCGGAAATGGTTTTGGTGATATGAAAATTATTGACCCAAAAACCTGTGAATGTTGTCGGATTGATGCGGTTACCGACTCAAAAGGAAATGTGGATGTGATTTACCGCGATTTAAATGATCAAGGAGAGCGCGACATGGGCTATTTACATTCAGGCGATTTTGGCAAAACCTATTCAGAGTCAGTACCTCTTTATGAAGATCATTGGCTAGTGGATGCTTGTCCTCACGCCGGACCATCTTTAGTTCGTGGCGCGAAAGGTTTAGAAGCCACTTGGTATACAGGAGCGGAAGGCTCTTCTGGGGTAAAATGGGCTTATCAATCCTCTAAAAAGATGATCCTTCATTTAAAAGGAGATAAAGTTCGAATGCCCCAGCTCGCCTCCAATCCAAAGGGAGAAACTGCTTTAGTTTTTGCGGAGATTAAACAAATGGGGGATCGATATTTCAAGCAGATTGGTTTGGTAAAAAAAGATGTAAAAGGCCAGTTGACGAAAACATATATTTCAAATACAGACTTTGATTGTTCCTATCCAGCGATCACATGGGGAGGTAATTCTTGGTTGATTGCTTTTGAGGGCGTGAAAAATAGAGTTAATCCGAAAAGTTCGACTTCTAATGATCCTTCAAACCCAGTAATTTTTCTCCTAAGTCGCTAAGTACAGCCACAGGTTGGGATTTTTCTAATTGCCTCGGATCACCGGGAAAGGCATAACCTTCTGGGGCGATTTTATGTTGCCATGAGTTGACGCGCCATTGTTTCAACGCCTCATTATTTTGCTCCGCGGGCATCATGGAAATATACTGGGCTACGCGAACTTTATCGGTCGTCAAATTAGGTCTAATGCCATGGGCCAACAAAGAATTAAAAATCAATAAATCTCCCGCTTCTAATTTCACTTTATGTAATTGGAAGCCTGTTGTGTCTGGTTTAAAACGATCTCGGTCTTCAGGTTGAGTTTTTTTCCATGTGTCGTATGATCGGTACAATTCTGGAATGCATTGAAAGCCACCCATATTTTCATCCATTTGATCAGCTAAGGCTAATACCCCCTGCACATTAACGGGTTTTGTCTCTGGGTCATAATCCCAATGAATAAAGCCCTTGAATGGTTTATCGGGTTGCACGGGAAAATTTAAGTTGCACCGATCGATGGTCACCCATAAATCTTCTACGCCCCAAACATCCACAAAGGCATCGTAAACTCGCTGACATTGCCTATTCTCCCATAATAAAGGATGATTATACATTTCCACCATACCCGATCCGATGAGTTCCTTCATTTGCATTTCGGCTCTAGGCTCAGTGTGCCAAGTTTCGGGTTGGTCTGGATCTTTTTCCTCAAAATCCCAAATTGCTTTTGCCGTACGTGCGGCAGCTTCTTTGCTAATGGCATTTTTCACGATAATAAAACCGTTTTCTTTCCAAAAATTAAATTCCTCTTCGCTCAGCGCGCGTAGTGGTTTTCCATTACTCCGATCATTTAATTTGGTAATACTGCTCTTCGAAATGGATGGATTTCCGGGAATGTCCTCATGCTCATTTTTAAGAGCCATAGTCGGAGTCATGGATTTGTTTTGCATCTTTAAATAATTTTTGGTTTTGCAAATTAGTGTTTTGTATAATTCACCAGGCTAATATTGTTAAAAAAATGAGTAAAAAACATATTTTAAATACTTTGTAAATAAACAATAAACGATGCAGAATTTATTTGATTTAAAGGGTAAGGTAGCTATTGTAACGGGCTGCAAACGTGGAATTGGGATGGAGATGGCCATTGGTCTAGCAGAGGCGGGAGCGGATATTATTGGAGTTTCGGCTTCCTTGGAATTAAATGGTTCTGCCATTGAAAAGGCTGTCAAAGCATTAGGGAGAAATTTTAAGGCCTATCAGGCCGACTTTTCAGACCGGGAGTCTTTATACGATTTTATTAAGTCCGTGTTGAGGGATTATCCTAAGGTGGACATATTGGTTAATAATGCAGGGACTATTTTGCGCGATCCGGCGGCGGAACATTCGGATGAATATTGGGATGAGGTATTAGAGGTGAATTTATCTTCCCAATTTATTTTGAGTAGGGAGATCGGTCGGACTATGCTACAAGCGGGTTCAGGAAAAATCATTTTTACTGCTTCTTTATTAAGTTTTCAGGGAGGGATTAATGTACCTAGTTATGCAGCGAGCAAAGGAGGAATTGCCAGATTAACGATGGCTTTGGCCAATGAATGGGCAGGAAAGGGCATTAATGTAAATGCCATTGCTCCAGGATATATCTCAACGGATAACACCTCGGCTTTGCGTGAAGACAAGGAAAGAAGTGCTTCTATCTTGGGGAGAATTCCGGCGGGTCGTTGGGGTGATGCGAAAGATTTCAAAGGCCCCGTAGTTTTTTTAGCCTCTGAGGCATCTAACTATCTGCATGGAACTATTTTGACCGTGGATGGCGGCTGGATGGGGCGTTAATTTTTCTTTGAATGGCTGATTTTGAAATCGCAGGTAATTTTTGTTATTTTCGTACTTGCTTCAAAAATGTATTTTTAGGCTTATTCAAGTGTTGATTGGTTTACATATATCATGAACCGTTTGGCATTTTAAATTTTAAACAAAACCTATTTCAATGAAAAAATTAATTTTCGTTTTTGCTTTATTAAGTTCAGGAGCCTTTGCTCAGAAAATTGATATTAATAAGCAATTTGCTTTAGCAGGCCAACAATACCTTCGGATGTTGGCAGATCACCCAGATACTTCAGTTACCATACATTCGGCTAAGCCGGATGGGACTTACCGCAATTTGCCTTCAAGTTGGTGGTGCTCAGGATTTTTTCCTGGCGGTCTTTGGTATTTATTCGAAAAAACAAAAGATCCCAAATGGGCAAAAGCTGCACGTTTATGGACCGAAGCGGTTAGAAAAGAGCAGTATAATACGGGAACGCATGACTTAGGTTTTATGATGTTTGATTCCTTTGGAAATGGTTTGCGTTTGACGAAAGATCCAGCATATAAAAAAGTTTTAATTCAGTCCGCTAAATCCTTAGCTACTCGATTTGATCCTAAGATCGGCTTAATTAAATCATGGAATAGTTTTAAGGGGGGGTATAAATATCCAGTGATCATCGATAATATGATGAATTTGGAATTGTTATTTTGGGCTTCCCGAGAGACAGGAGATCAACGTTTTCATGACATTGCCATTACGCATGCGGATAATACGATCAAGAATCATTTTAGACCTGATTATTCTTCTTACCATGTGATTTGTTACGATCCTGAAGGTAAAGTTTTGGTTAAAAAACAGCATCAGGGGTATCAGGATGAAACAACTTGGTCTCGTGGACATGCTTGGGCCATTTATGGATATGTAGCCATGTATCGTGAAACGAAGGATCAAAAATACCTGGATTTTGCTCAAAAAATCACTGATTTTTATTTGAATCATCCGAATTTACCCAAGGATAAAATTCCGTATTGGGACTTTAATGCGCCTAATATTCCAACGGAGGAAAGAGATGCCTCAGCGGGTGCGATTACAGCTTCGGCATTATTGGAATTAAGTAAATATTCAGGAGCTAAGGGAAAAAGATATTACAATGATGCAGTAACGATGTTGGAATCTTTGTCTAGTCCTGCATACCGAGCAGCCTTAGGAGAAAATAACAACTTCTTGATCAAACATTGTGTAGGGGCAAAAGGATTAAATTCCGAGATAGATGTCCCGTTAATTTATGCAGATTATTATTATTTGGAGGCTCTGTTAAGGTTGCAGAATTTTAACAAAAAGAAATAAACCTTCGTTGCTTTAAAATCGGTAGCTTTTCTAATTTAAAAATTAAGGAAAGCTACCTTTTTTGTGACATTTTTTGTAAATTTATATTTCATTTTTACAATTCAAATGTCCTTAAAAAAAATACAATCTGCCCTCATATCCGTTTATTATAAAGATGGTTTAGAACCCATTATTCGATTGCTTCACCAACAAGGCGTTACGCTTTATTCAACGGGTGGTACACAGTCTTTTATTGAAGAATTAGG
>CANIYB010000215.1 GCA_947471105.1 Cytophagaceae bacterium | reverse complement strand
TATTTTTTCACCTATTTAGCTAACTTTCAAAAAAATTACCAATGAGAAAATATACAATTACCTGCGTTTTTAGTTGGACGCTAATATGGATGTTTGGTTTAACCAGCAGCTATGCACAAAACAAAACAAATGCTGTAAAAGACAGTACCCAATTTACAAGCTTTAAAGGCATGCCCTTGAAAGCTACACGTGCCATTGCTATGAAAACCAGCGAAGGTACTTGGACCTCTTTAGCGATTAGCCCTGATGGAAAAACGATATTGTTTGATTTAATGGGAGATATATATAGTATGCCAGTAGAAGGTGGTAAAGCAACTGCTATTACAAAGGGAATGGCTTATGACAATCATCCTAGCTATAGCCCAGATGGTAAAAGAATTTTATTTATTTCTGATAGAGGCGGTGCAGAGAATTTATGGTATATCGATATTGCTAAAAAAGATACCATTGCTTTAACCGAAGATCAAAATCAAAATTTTCCAGGCGCTGTGTATACTCCAGATGGTAATTATATAGTGTATACCAAAGGAAGAAGAAATACAAAATTGTATTTGATGCATAAAAATGGAGGTGCAGGAACGAATTTAATTTCTTTACCTGCTGCATTAAAAACAATTGACCCTGCAGTGAGTACAGATGGAAGATTTATTTATTATTCTTCAAGAATGAGTGCATGGAACTACAATGCTATGTTACCTCAGTATAGCATTGGCGTATATGATAGAGATAAGGGAACTACGCGTACTATTGCTTCAAGATATGGTTCTGCTTTCACACCTGTACTTTCTAAAGATGGAAAATGGTTAGTATATGGAACAAGATTTGAAGATAAAACAGGACTCGTGAAACGTAATTTAAATACAGGGGAAGAAACCTGGTTGGCCTACCCTGTGCAAAGAGATGATCAAGAATCGATTGCAGTATTAGGCGTATTACCTACTATGACTTTCACACCAGACAGTAAATATTTATTAGCTTCTTATGGTGGAAAAATTCATAGCATTGATATTGAAACCGCTGCACAAAAAGAAATTAGCTACACAGTAGATGCGTCTATTGAAATGGGGCCTGAAGTATTTTTCAAGTACCCTATTAAGGATACCAGTGCTGCACAAGCTACTCAAATTAGAGATGCAGTTCCTTCAGCAGATGGAAAAAAATTAGCCTTTACTGTACTTAATAAATTATACGTAATGGACTATCCAAATGGTACGCCTAAAAAATTAACGAATAATAATTTTACAGAAGCACAACCAATTTGGCATTCAAATGGTAAGACAATTTATTTTGCTACCTGGTCTGAAAATGGTGGTAGTATTAGAAGTATTGATATTGCTTCAAGCAAAGAAACAATACTTACTAAAGAAAATGCTTTATACCAAGGCTTAGCCCTTAACGAAGTAAAAAATAGAATTGTATTTAATAGAACCACTGTTCAAAAATTTAAAGACTCAAAAGATCCCACCTATAATGATGATGAAGATGAATTATGTTGGTTAGATTTAAATGACGGCAGTATTCATGTCATTGATAAAGCCGATGGTCGCAGCAATGCTCATTTTGTAAATGGCGAAGACCGTATTTATTTAAATAAATATGGAAAATTAACTTCTATCCAATGGGATGGTGGAGATGAAAAAGAAATTGTAAAAATTACAGGTATTACCACTTTTGGTAGTGTTGCGCAAAGTAAAGGAAGGCCTGTTGCAGATGTATTAGACTTAGATGAAGAAGAGGAAGATGCCGCTAAAGAAAATAATCCAGCATCTAGTGCCAATACCATTTTAATGTCTCCTTTAGGAAAAGCAGCTATCGCACAAGTGAATAATAATATTTACTATATCACTATTCCACAAGCGGGTAAATTAGTAGATATATCTGTTGCAGATGCGAAAAACGCAGCCTTCCCTAGTAAACTCTTAACAGAGATGGGTGGCGAGTTTCCAAGCTGGGAAGCCAATGGTAAAATTATTCATTACAGTTTAGGTGCTGCTCATTTTACTTATGATATAGACGCCTCTTATGCATTTGATGATAGTTTAGCGATGGCTAAAAAAGCAGAAGCTGCTATTAAAAAAGATACGACTGTTAAAGACAGTACTAAAAAAGTAGATGTAGCGAAAAAAGCTGAAAAGAAAGAAGACCCTAAATACAAAGCCACTGAAAATTGGGTGAAAGTATTTTATGAAAAAGATATGCCTAACACACATATTTTATTAACCAATGCAAGAATTATTACCATGAAAGGGGATGAGGTTATTAGCAGAGGTGATATATATGTAGTAAACAATCGCATTAAAGCCATTGGCAAATCGGGTAGTTTAAAAGTAGCCAGTGGAACCGAAAGAGTAAATGTCTCGGGTAAAACAATTGTTCCTGGTTTTGTAGATACGCATTCACATATGTGGCCAAGCTGGGGCATTCATAAAACACAGGCTTGGGTGTATGCAGCCAACTTAGCGTATGGAGTTACTACCACACGTGACCCACAAACAGCTACTACCGATGTATTAACTTATAGCGATATGGTTGATGCGGGTATGATGGTAGGACCAAGAGTTTATTCAACAGGACCTGGTGTAGGTTACTGGTCATACAACTTAAAAGATTCAGCACAAGCAGAATCGGTATTAAGTCAGTACAGTAAATACTATAATACAAAGTATATTAAAATGTATTTAGTTGGTAATCGTAAACACAGACAATGGGTAATTCAAGCTGCAAAGAATCAAAAATTAATGCCAACCACGGAAGGCGGTCTTGATTTTAAATTAAACATGACTAATTTATTAGATGGCTATCCTGGACATGAGCACTCTATTCCTATTTATCCTTTATATGATGATGTAGTGAAAACAATTGCTTTTTCTAAAATGACCGTAACGCCTACTTTACTTGTTTCTTATGGTGGACCATGGGCAGAGAACTATTATTATGAAAACGAGAATCCTTATAGCAATGAGAAGATGCAATACTTTACACCTTATGAAGAATTAGCAGCTAAATCACGTCGTCGTGCTACATGGTTCTTACCAGAAGAACATGTATTCCAAAAACATGCAAAAAGCATGAAAAAAATTGTAGAAGAAGGTGGACTCGCAGGTATTGGAAGTCATGGACAATTACAAGGACTAGGCTATCATTGGGAGCTTTGGTCTATGCAATCTGGTGGAATGCGTAATATAGATGCATTGAAAACTGCTACTATATTAGGTGCTACTGGACTTGGTTTAGATAAAGATTTAGGAAGCTTAGAAGTAGGCAAATTAGCGGACTTACTTATATTGGATAAAAATCCTTTGGATAATATACGCAATACCAACACAATAGATTTAGTTATGAAAAATGGTCGCTTATATAATGGCAATACATTAGATGAAGTAAAAACCGGTAAACATAAATTAGACCGTTCTGAGTGGTTAGATAAAAAGCCTATTAAAAACACAAAGGTGGAAGATTAATCAAATAAATATTGTAAGTTTAAATTCACAAAAACAATTCTTATGAAAAACTCAAGAAGAAAATTTATACAAAACGCATCGCTTGCGATACTAGGTGCTAGTTTAAAGCCAAGTGCTTTATGGGCAAATACAAGTTTTGCTGCAAATAAAAATTTAATTGGTGTTCAATTGTACACAGTGCGTGAAGACATGTTCAAAAAACCATTAGAAACATTAACGGCTTTATCTAAAATGGGCATTGAATATGTTGAACATGCCAACTATGTAAATAGAAAATTCTATGGCTGGGCTGCTCCAGAATTCAAGAAAGTATTAGGTGACCTAGGAATAAAAATGCCTAGCGGACATACTGTAATGGGCACGAATCATTTTGATAAATCTAAAAATGATTTTACCGATGCTTGGAAGCGTACGGTAGAAGATGCTGCTATCATGGGACAAGAGTATGTTATTAGCCCTTCAATGGATTATAAATTAAGAAGTACTTATGATGGTTTAATGCAACAATTAGAACTATTCAATAAATCGGGTGAATTGTGTAAAGCAAGTGGTATGAAATTCGGCTACCATAATCATGAATTTGAATTTATAGAAAAATTGAATGGTACATTAATGTATGATTTAATCTTACAAAATACCGATCCTAATTTAGTGGTACACCAATTAGATTTTGGTAATATGTATGGTTCAGGCGGAAGAGCTGCTGAGTGGATTAATAAATACCCAGGTCGTTTCCAATCATTACATATAAAAGATGAAATTAAAGCTGAAAACGGAAAAGGTGAAATGAACGATGGTTATGAAAGTACCATTTTAGGGGATGGTGTGGTAGATCCTAAATCTATTGCATTACTTGCTAAAAAAATTGGAGGTGCACACCATTATATTATTGAACAAGAATCTTATCAAGGCAAGTCTCCATTAGATTGCGTAAAAATAAATTTAGAAAGAATGAAAACTTGGGGTATCTAAACAAGCCTCTTGTTACTAAAAGCACAAACCCTAAAAGTTTGTGCTTTTTTTTGCTTAAATT
>CANIYB010000214.1 GCA_947471105.1 Cytophagaceae bacterium | reverse complement strand
TGGGTTAGGCGTCCTTGCATTTCTGCTTCAGTGAAAAAACCAACTCCTTTGATTTCTGAGCGCATGATGCGAGAACTAAATACGTCTAAAATATTTAAGGTAACGGTTCCGTTCCCTTCCATGATATCTTTGCTCGCAGATAAATCCATCCAGGACATATAGCCTCTAGACCCTTGTGGTGTTTTTTGCGGGGCTTCGTAGTTGGCCCTGATTTGTGCATCGATACCAGCTCCTAATTTCACTCGAGACGTATGTCTTACAAACCAAGAGTATGTATCACTGTAAAAACTAGCATCTAAATTACGTGCATCTGTGATGGCTCTAAATAAGTTAAGGCTTACATCTGCTTTCCAGGCTTTAGTTAAATTATTCGAACTCGTAAACTCAGCACCCATGGATTGCATGTTCGAGAAGTTTAATGGCAATCTTTTGGAATATCCATTGGCGTCCACGGTTCTAATCTGTTCGATTTTCCCGTTCGTATTTCGATAGTATAGAGAGGCGCTCATTGTCCCATTTTCTACATATTTTAAACCTCCCAAATCATAAGAATCTGTGAATTCCGGATTTAAATCAGGGTTTCCAGAAAAGTAATTACGATTGTCGGAATATGTCACAAATGGACTTAATTCATTATAAGTAGGACGTCTTACACGACGCGAGTACCCTAATTGGAATGATTTTTCTGGCGATACAGTATAAGTAAAATGCATGCTTGGAAATAAATTTGCATAATTCCGTGGATTCTTTTCTGCCGTTCTTTCTAATTCGGTTTGTATGTCGGTCACCTCTCCCCGGAGGCCCAATTGGTAGGAGAACTTGTTTATTTTATCCCCAAAAATTGCATAGGCTGCTGAAATATTTTCCTTGTACATGAACTTGTTTAAGAAACCAGGCATGACGGTAAATAGTCCATTGGATTGTTTTTCAGTCACAATATAATCGTTGATCATATCTCGAAAACTTGTCCTTAAACCTGTCTCGATTTTAGCATCTTTCCCAATTGGGTTGACATAGTCAGCCGTTAAAATCCATTGGTGCTCGAATTCATCATTGATCGCTCTTTGTATTTTAGAATTTTCTGGCCATGCAGTGCCATCGGCTTTTTTACTGACCTGCGTATAGGTTTGATCTGATTTTTCCCAATAATCAAGGTAGCGAAGATCGGCGGTGAAATCTTTTCCTTTCTTGGCAAAAGACTTCTTAAAAGTTGCCGCATATTCCGCGTTGGGTTCCGCTTCATTTTCGACTTGTTGGCGATCTGTTACGGCAAATAAATTATTTAGTGATTTTTGATAATCATCATAATGGAAATCTGAAACACGGTCCGTATTCATTCTTCTAAATATATAGGAACCTGTTAAAATTGTTTTTTCATTGAAGAAATAATCGGCCCCTCCACGTATATTATTGACCGTTCCGGTTACGTTATTTTTATTGTTTTGGCGCGTGTAATTGGTTTGTCCGGGAATATAAACTTCTTGGTATATATTGCTTCTACCTGGTGATCGTCTATATAACATGCCATAGTTGATGAAAAAATTCAATTTATCCTTTCTATAATTTAGGATAGCGGTACCCCCGAAATTTTCTGGATAGCCTAAGGTAGTTTCAAATGCAGCATTAAATCCTTGATTCGTATTTTTCTTTAAGACAATATTGATGATACCCGCCATTCCTTCCGCTTCATAACGCGCGGATGGGTTGGTGATGATTTCAACCTTGTCGATCAGGTTCCCTTGCAATCCTGCTAATCCACCGCCACTCATTCCTACCATAGTCGATGGCTTTCCGTCCACCAAAATTCGGACATTTTCACTTCCTCTTAATCTAACTCCCCCTTCACCATCTACTTGGACCGAGGGTAAATTGCCCAAAATTTCAGCTGCGGTAGCTCCTTTATTGGCCAAATCGGTTCCTACATTAAATATCCGTTTATCTAAAGCAAGTTCCATACTAGCTTTCTGACCCTTTACGGTCACTTCTGCTAAGGTCTTCGTACTCGATTTGATTTTAATTGTCCCTATATTGACGCTTGATTTTTCTTTTGAAAGGATCTGATTTTTGAATGTGATGGGTTCAAATCCAACACTTTCAATAATTAGGTCATACGTTCCATAAGGTGCTTCTACCACAAAATCTCCTTTTTCGTTTCCTATAGCTCCAGCTATTGCTTTTTGAGGATTACCACTCATAAGTCTAATGCTAGAAAATGGAATGATTTCCTGAGTGGTTTCGTCGATGGTCTTTCCTGTAAATTTACCTTTTGCACCTGTTTGTGCTTGGACTGAATTAAATGTAAGTGTGCACAAGGCAAACAAATAGAGTAATGACTTTCTCAAATTGAATCGATTTAGATTAAGCTACAAACTTAAAAAGACTAATTCATATTATTTATACTGACATATAAGTTTATGTGGCAGGATTTAAGGCTTTGGTCGAAAATGTTGGTGGATTATTTGTACTCTATTTTTTTAGACAAATGAATAGAATGCTTGATTGTTAGAAAATGTTAGGATCAATTAATTCCAGTTAGGAAATGTTCCAAAATGCGAAATCGATACACGCTGAATCTTAATAATTTGTACCAAAACCAAAATAATAAAAGTTCATTTGTACTAAAAATGATAAAATTTCAGTACAAAAATTTTGACTCACCTAGTTTTTAGAGTCAAAATCAACGATTTTGTATCTTTTTACCAAATAAGTTCAAATCGAATGGACTAAAATCGACATTTAATTTACTTAGACTTACTTTTGTATTGTATCTAAATAATAATTTCATTTAGATATTGATTTTTTATCGTTGTAGTGAAGTAAAATTTTTGTTCTAATTGCATACTAGTTGTTCTAAATTATTTAAAACAAAATGTCTGATATTATTTCTTTTTTTGGAATCTTGTTATCCATACTTCTCCTTTTTTTCATTAGGGATGATAATAAGAGTAATGTTTTTCTAAGTGGGTTCTATTTTATCATAAGCCTGATCGCTTTATCTAGAAATTCTATTTTCCTCATTGATAATAGTGTACTTTTTCGGTATTTGAATCCGTATGTTTATCCCGTTTTTTATTGCTCGGGGCCATTTTTATTTTTGTATATAAAAAAATCATTGGCTGATGGGGATGATCAAAAACTTACCTGGTATGAATATCTTTATTTTTTACCTGTATTGATTGTTTTTATCAATTTCACTCCTCAGTATTTTTTGTCTAGCGTAGAACATGATGCTTATTATCGTGAGATAAAATTGAATCCTCTTCATCTTTTTGATACCAAATATTTATTTTTCTCTTTGAAAATTAATGGGATTATAAGGCCATTGTATAATTTGATTTTTGCTGTTGCTGGATTTTTGATCGTCCTTCGGAATACTTATAATGATGATTTATTTGAATTAAAAAGTATTTCAAAAAAATTCATTCAAGCGATAATCTATTTATACTTTTTGTCAAATTTATTATTCTCTGTGGTTGCATTAACACTGAATATTGATAACATCACTGATTATTCAAAGGTCGATTCTACTACGCATGTGCTGTTATGGATACTAAGTATTATTAATTTGGCGATGTATTTATTAGTGTTTTTATTTCCAGAAACGCTTTACGGTATATTTAGTTTAAAAAAATCTGTGATGCCTAAAATTGAAAATTTAAATAATTTGGATTTTGAAGGGGGAGAAAAACTAGAGCAATCTTATCGGCTCATTGGTGAAAGATTAGAAGTTTACTTTCAAAGTAAACCATATTTGCAATCAGGTTTCAACCTTTCTAACATCGCCCGAGAAACTCAAATTCCTTATAATCAGATCACTTTGTTTTTTCAAGTTTACTTGAAGATTAATTTTAGCGATTGGAAAAATAGCGCTAGAATTAATCACGCGAAAGATTTAATTAGTAATGGCCAAGCAAAAAACTTGACTCTAGAAGCGATTGCCCTAAGCTGCGGGTATCTATCTAGGTCTAATTTTATTAATGCATTTAAAAAATATACGGGGAAAAACCCATCCGAATTTATTAAAGATTTACCAGAAGAAACGTTTAATAAAAATATAGACTTTTAATTATGATCGATATTATATCTTTTTTAGGGCTGCTGTCCGTTATCATGATATTTGTTAATATAGGTCAATCCAATAAATTTAATATTTATTTGGGTGTTTTCTTTTTTTCTATGGCTGCATTTATCATAGGAAACAAAATTATCTCAATGACCACGAATTATTACGTAATCTCTTTTACCATACCGATTTTGGCTGGTGTTTTGATGTCAACGGGTCCCATGCTCTATTTTTATACTGTATCAATTTTAAATAAGCATAAAAGAAATGGTTTTTATTATCTTCATTATCTTCCTATACTTCTAGTTTTGATTGACTTGCTTCCTTTCTTTCTTAAATCGAGAGAGTACAAAGAAGAGTTTTATAAGATGATTCAATTATCAATTTTGAATTTTTACAAAATAGATACCTTATTTATCGAAATTCAATACTTTTTTCTTTTTAGATTT